>JBAVVF010000726.1:0-9316 GCA_049697155.1 Anaerolineales bacterium | reverse complement strand
AAGGGCATCCAACAATCACTTCAAGGAGGTTGCTATGTCTAACCTGACCCGTTGGGAACCTGTGCGTGAGATGATGACCCTGCGTGAAGCCATGGATCGTCTTTTCGACGACGCGTTCACCCGCCCGATCAACCTCAGAGATGGAGGCTGGTCTGCCCCTGCAATCGACATGTATCAGACGGATGATGAAGTCGTCGTGAAGGCGGCCCTGCCGGGCTTCAAAGCCAATCAAGTGCAGATTAATGTTACCGGCGACATGCTGACGCTTAAAGGTAACATGCAGCACGAAGAAGAGAAAAAGGACAAAGCCTGGCACATTCGCGAACAGCGCTGGGGTACGTTCGAGCGCACGGTGGCGCTTCCGACCGCGGTCGTCTCCGACCGGGCGAGTGCCGACTTCGAAAACGGCATTTTGACCATCAAGCTGCCCAAAGCAGAGGAGGTCAAGCCCAGGACGATCAACGTCAAAGCCAGGTAAAACGGACAAGCTGACAGTCACATCGCGCAGCACCCCGCAGCGAAGCGGAGAGGGCGCGGTGGCTGTCAGCTTTTTAAGCAAAAAGCTGCAAAACGTGGCTGCCTGCACAGGTTCGAGCAGGAATTCACAAATTCTCCCTTTTTCTAATAAATTGACCAATATTGGGGTAAAATCGGCCCTATGCCAAAGCAACCTGCCAAGCAACGTATCATCCTGGTGGACGACCATGAGGTCGTGCGCCTCGGTTTGAAGTCCCTTCTGGAGCGTCATCCACAATTCGACGTGATCGCGGAGGCCAGCTCGGCGCGCGAAGCCATCGAAAAGACGGATTCGCTCAAGCCGGATGTCGTGGTCATGGATATCCGCCTGCCGGGCACCTCGGGCATCGAGGCCTGCGAACAAATCGTCAACAAGCATCCGAACGTCAAGGTGATCATGCTGACGTCGTATGCCGAGGACGAGATGCTCTTCTCGGCCATCCGGGCGGGCGCCTCCGGATACATCCTCAAGCAGATCGGCAGCGATGACCTGGTGAAGGCCCTCGAGGCGGTCTCGCGCGGCGAGGCTCTGCTCGACCCGGCCGTGACCCAGCGCGTCTTCCAGGAAGTGCGCCGGGCCGTCAAGGAGGAGGAGGCCTCGGCCTTTCAGCACCTGAGCCAGCAGGAGAAGCACGTGCTGCTGCTCGTTTCGGAAGGCAAGACGAACCGCGAGATCGCCAAGCAGCTCTTCCTGGGCGAAGGCACGGTCCGGAACTATGTTTCGAGCATCCTTTCGAAACTGGGTGTGAATAACCGGGCCGAAGCGGCAGCCTACGCCGTGGAACACAGCCTGCGGGAATATATTTCAACCTGACGTTTCAAGCACAAATCACGGAGACAGGCGGGGCTCCGTGTTTTTGTTTAAGCAAGGAGTGGGTCATGTCTTCTTCTGTCCAGCTGCTCGATAAGGATCTGGTCCTGCGCCCCTTTCGTTTTACAGATACCGCCGGGCTGTATTGTGCGGTGTGTGAATCATTGCCGGAGCTAAAGCCCTGGATGTCGTGGGCGACAGACAATTATACGGAGATGACTGCCCGGGAATATGTCACGATTGCACGCATGCGCTGGGAGGAACACACGTATTATGCCTTTGCCATCACGCGCGGCGACGAAGTCCTGGGCGCCTGCACGTTGAGCAGCATCCATCCCATCTATCACTTCTGTAACCTGGGTTACTGGGTGCGGACTTCCTGCCGGGGTCAGGGCATTGCCGGACGGGCTGCCCTCCTGACTGCCCGCTTCGCAATCGAAAACCTGGGCTTGATCCGGGTGGAGGTCGTGATCGGGGTCGGGAATCAGGCCAGCCTGCGCGTGGCCGAAAAGATCGGCGCGCACGACGAGGGGACTCTGCTGAACCGGATGGTGGTGGGGAAATCCATTTACGACGCCCGGATGTACTCGCTGCTCCCCTCAGACTTTGGTCTGGCCGCGCGGCTATAAAGTAAACAGGTACACAGGTAAACAAGCACGTTTATCTACCTGTTTACCTGCTACCTGTCTACTTACTACCTGCCTCACTGTGCAGGGGTGTCCGTCGGAGTGTCGGTCGGTGTGGGTGTTTCCGTGCCTGTTGGCGGTGGTGGTGTCTCCGTGGGCGTGTCGGTCGGTGTGGGCGTATGGCTGGGAGTCTCGGTCGGCGTCCGTGTAAACGTCGGTGTGATCGTGGGGGTATTACTGGGTGTGGAAGTCATGGTCAGCGTCACGGCGGGCAGGTCGATCGGACCGGCCAATCCCAGTCCAAGCAGTTCACGATAGATCCAGCCTCCGGCATACTGTTCCAGGGCGGAGTCAGACTGGTTGGGCGCGATCTGGAGCCAGGTCTCTTCCTCGTTGCGAGCCCGGAACGACAGGCATTTCCCCACCAGCAGCGGTTCTCCGAGGGGCGCGTAGATGGTGCCGGGCCCTGAACGCACGTTGATCGAGTTTGCATACACGGAGTTGACGCAATAGATCAACATGGGGAAGGTCTGTTTCGTCGCTGACGGGGTAAACGTCGCCCGGGCTGTTGATGTCTCGCTCGGCGGCGATGTGACCGTCGCGCTGACGGTTGCGCTGGGAGTCGCTGTATCTGTGGGCAATACGACCGCAGTGGTTGCAGGCAACGAAGGAGTCGCGGTCTCGGGAGGGGGTGATGTAAAGAAAACCGTTGATAAGATGGCGAGCAGAACGAATATTCCAATGCCAATGGGAATGGCATACTTGCGCAGCTGCATCGCGAGAGTCGGCGGCGGCAGGACAACCGGCCGCTCGCCGGTATGTCCCAGGGCAGTCAACAGCCGGTTGAAACTGGCGACATAATCATCGGATGTGAAATCCACGTAATTAATCGTATTGAGCGCAAAGGGTATGCTGGATTGCTGCAGCATGACCGGGATGATCTTCCGGCGCAGGGACAAGGCGTGCGTGTATTCCTTCTCCACCCAGTCCGAGGCGGCGGAATTTGGGGAGAGCATAATCATAAAATACTGGCTCGCCTCGATCGCAGCCGGGATGACGCGCGGCCAATCGTCGCCGCCGCGCAGATCGGAGACGTCCCACCAGACGTCGTAGCCGGCCTTTTCCAGGTCCCCGGCCAATTTGCGGACGAAAGCAGTATCTTTGCGTGAATAACTGATAAAAATTTGTGTCATGCTGTCCCAAACGTTTCAGTCTGATAGCATATTACCACCCGCATTTGGATTTGGGGAGGCTTTATTTTCGGACAGCTGATAATTCTGGGATTGCGCCACAGCTTCACCACGGAGTCCACGGAGAACACAGAGAAACCTTTGAAGAATCTCCGTGAACTCAGTGTCCTCCGTGGTGAGGAATGTGTAGCAACTCTTCGTTTTCGACATATCTAATAGACGAATCGCACCGCGAACAGTTCCAATAAACAGCCGGAAGCCTCAAGAAGGCTCCCGACTGTATTGCTGCTGCAGGGGCTTACGAGCTTTTGATTTCCGGCTTGGGCAGCTGCGGGATGATCCAGTTGATCAGTGCCTTCGGGGAACGGGTCTGCATGTAGAGCGTGCCGGGACCGGTCAATTCCACGACAAAGCCTTCGCCGCTGAACAGCGTGGATTTGAGCCCGCCGACGGTTTTGGGGGTGACGCCCATGCCCGCATCGAAGGCCACCAGATGGGATGTATCCACAATGTACTTTTCGCCGCTGGCGATGGTGCGCTCGAAGATCGCGCCGTAGGAGGAGACGAGCAGCTTTCCCGTACCCGTCGCCTCCAGCATGGAAATTCCCTCCGCTGACAGGAACGCTTTGCCGCTGATCCTGGCGTTCAGTTCCACGCCGTTTTCCGAAGCCACGTAGGAGCCGGACTGGATCATCAGCCTGCTGTTCTTCAGCTCGATCAGCATCATGTCGCCGGGCAGCTCGGGGGCCAGCGTCACCTCACCGCCCTGGGCGGAGGCGACGAAGAAGTTCTGGAAGAACGATTCCCCGCCGAGGACCGCGCGCCCCAGCGATTTGAGGATCCCGCCTTCGGCTTTGGTCTCGACCGCGACGCTGCCGCTCATGCTCACCATCGCCCCGGCTTCGGCCCGGATGCGCTCGTTCGGCGCCAGCCTGGCAACGGCCAGCGAATAGGATGGGCGGTGCATAATTTCGATTTCCATGGTTTCTCCTTATGTTATAGGCTTGAGTATAGTGTGCTTCTCTGCTTTAATACGTGAAATTCCCGGATTGCCCTCTGCTCTGTTTTCCCTGCCCATAGGGTTCTAACAAACCTCTTATTCGTCAAATCTTGACCGAAACCTGCTTTGCGCATAAAGTAACAGCGGCCTTATACTCGCTTGAAAAGTCAGGAAGCATATAAGTAGACAGGTACACACGTAAACTTCGCCTGCCTGTTTACCTGTCTGCCTTCCACATGGATACCTGTCCGGCCCTCCTTCACACTCAATTCACAAAGAGACCATAGACTCCATATCGGCAGAGATTACTTTAGAAAGGATATCTCACTTTGCAAGCAACCATGACCAGACCCGGAACGCGCGCCCGCGGGAAGCGTTCCTCCTTCAAAGGTATCGGGCGCGCCGTCAAGTACCTGACGAACTATAAACGCCAGGCGGCCTTACCGTATGTCTTCCTTGTGATCGCCACACTATCACAGCTGGCCGTGCCGCGCATGATCGGCAATTTGATCGATGCAGTCATGAACGGTCTTTTTACAGCCGACAAGTCCGGCGCGCAGCAGTCACTCCTCATCGCGGCCATCGCCATCGTCGCGTTCGCCGCCCTGCGTGGACTGTTCTCCTTCCTGCAGGCCTTCTGGGCAGAGAAAAACTCGCAGGCAGTGGCCTACGACCTGCGCAACGACCTGTATGCCAAGATCCA
The DNA here is from genome assembly GCA_049697155.1 of Anaerolineales bacterium. Classification (GTDB taxonomy): domain Bacteria; phylum Chloroflexota; class Anaerolineae; order Anaerolineales; family Villigracilaceae; genus Defluviilinea. Next base: position 4,470 of record JBAVVF010000726.1, on the reverse strand, counting down.
GAACTTATCCTTTTCCTATCACGACAAGAACCAGACCGGGCAGCTGATGATCCGCGCCACGGATGACGTCGAGAAGGTCCGCCTGTTCATCGGGCAGGGACTTTTGCAGCTCGTCGGCGCGGTGATTCTGCTGAGCGGCACGGTGATTATCCTGTTTTCGTCGAACGCCCGGCTGGCCTGGACGGCCATGCCGATCCTGCCGGTCGCGATTGTGTTGTTCGGCATCTTTGCCAGCATCAGCCAGCCGATCTTCACCCGGGTCCAGCAGAAGCTTTCGCATCTGAACACGGTCCTGCAGGAGAACCTGGCAGGCATCAAGGTTATCAAGGCATTCACGCGCGAGAAGCAGGAACAGGCCAAGTTCCGGGCCGCGGCAGATGACACGATGGCGCAGGCCATCGCGGTCTCGCGGCTGTTCACGTTCATGTTCCCGATCGTGTTCATGGTTGCCAACCTCGGGCAGGCGGCCATCCTGTACGTGGGCGGCAAACAGATCATCGCGGGACTGCTCACGCTCGGCGAGTGGCAGGAGTTCTCGCTGTATTTGATGTATCTCTTCTTCCCGATCATGATGTTCGGCATGATCATCACCCAGATGGGACAGGCGGCCGCCTCCGCCGAGCGCATCTTCGAGATCCTGGATGCCAGGAACGACATCATGGATAAGCCGGACGCGGTCAAGCTGCCCGACGTAAAGGGTCATGTGAAGTTCGATAACGTGACCTTCCGTTATTTCAGCGGCGGCGAACCGGTCCTCAACAAGGTTTCGTTCGAGGCCCAACCCGGTGAGACGATTGCCCTGCTCGGCGCGACCGGCTCAGGCAAGACGACGATCATCAACCTTCTGCCGCGCTTCTACGACCCCAGCGAAGGCAGCATCACGATCGACGGCCACGACCTGCGGGATGTGACCCTCGATTCGCTCCGTTCGCAGACCGGGATCGTCCTCCAGGAAACGACCCTCTTCAGCGGGAGCATCCGCGACAACATTGCCTTCGGCAAGCCGGATGCCACGCTCGAGGAAATCCAGGCTGCGGCCAAAGCCGCCGCGGCCCATGACTTCATCACTTCCTTCCCCGAAGGTTACGACACGCACGTCGGTGAGCGCGGCACGACTCTCAGCGGCGGACAGAAACAGCGGGTCGCGATCGCGCGCGCTCTCCTGCTCGACCCGCGCATCCTGATCCTCGACGACTCCACCTCCTCGGTCGACCTGAACACGGAGGCGCAGATCCAGGCCGCGCTGGACACGCTCATGAGGGGACGCACCTCGTTCGTCATCGCCCAGCGCATCAGCACCGTCATTAACTCGGACAAGATCCTCGTCCTCGACAAGGGCGAAGTGGTCGCGCAGGGCAAACATGCCCAGCTCATGGAAGATGAGCCCATCTATGCGGAGATCTACAACTCGCAGCTGCTGCCCGAATCCCAGAAGGAGGTGGCGCGATGATGCACGGCCGCTTTGGTGGAATGCTCAACCAGGAAACCCTCAAGCCGCGTCGGCTCAGCGAGACCCTGGCGCGCCTCGGCTCGTACTTCGGGCGCTTCTGGTACATGATCCTGCTGGCAATTGTCTTTGTCATTGTTTCCACCTGGACGCAGGTGACGACGCCCGAGCTGACGGGCCAGGCCACCGACTGTTTCCTTGTCCCGACGGGCGCCGCGGCGTTTGAAGGCTTCGGGGCCGTCGCGCCCGAGGCGCAGACCTCCAGCTGCTGGCTGACGGCCGCCGACTCTTCCTCGCTGACGTTCACGCGCCGGCTCATCTACAACGCCTTCCACGCCGGCGGATACGAAGTCCCGGCGGGCGCCACAAACGATGACCGCATCGCGGCCATGTTCCGTCTCATCCTGATCATCATCGCGCTGTACGTGGCCGGCTCGATCCTGACCGGCGCGACCTTCTTCGTCATGGCCTGGACCGGCCAGCACGTCCTACGCGTCCTGCGCGTGGAAGTATTCGAGAAGCTGCATGCCCTCTCGCTCAGCTACTACGCTGAGCACGAAGCCGGTGACCTGATGAGCCGCATCACGAACGACACGTCCGCCATCGAACAGGCCTTTTCCTTCGCGCTGGTCAACGTGTTCAGCGGCATCCTTCTGCTGGTCTGGGTGGCGTACAACATGCTGACCACCAACCTGCCGTTCGCGCTGCTCTCGCTGGCGGTCTCGCCGCTGATGTTCATCGCCACCGTATACTTTTCGGAGCAGGCCCGCAAGGCCTTCCGCAGGAGCCGCGAAGAGATCGGCAACGTCAACGCCGAGCTGCAGGAATCGATCGCCTCGGTGCGCGAGGTGCAGGCCTTCAACCGGGCCGACGAGAACATCGAGCAGTTCAAGGAAGTCAACGCTGCCAACCGCGACGCCAACGTGCGGGCCGTGGCCTACACCTCCGCCCTGGCCCCGACCCTGGAAGCCTTCTCATATGTTGGCCTGGCCATCGTCACGGGTGTCGGCGGCTGGTACCTGCTCAACGGACAGACGCTTTTCGGCACGATCGTCACCCTTGGCCTGGTCGTGACCTTCCTGGCCTACGTCCAGCGCTTCAACCAGCCCATCCAGCAGATTGCCGTGCTGTGGACGAACATTCAGAACGCCATTGCCGGCGGCGAGCGGATCTTTACGATCCTGGACGAAAAGCCTGCCGTGCTGGATAAACCTGCCGTGGGCGAGATGCCGCCGATCCGGGGCAAGGTGGAGTTCAACGAAGTCTCGCACGAATACGAAGACGGCGTGCCTGTGCTGAACAAGGTCTCGTTCTGCGCCGAGCCTGGGCAGACGATCGCCATCGTCGGTCCGACGGGCGCCGGCAAGACGACCATCATCAACCTCCTGCCGCGCTTCTACGATGTGACGCATGGCTCGGTCAGGATCGATGGGATCGACGTCCGCGACGTCACCGCCGAATCCTTGCGCCGCCAGATCGGCATCGACCTGCAGGATCCCTTCCTGTTCAGCACCACGGTCAAGGAAAACGTCCGCTTCGGCAAGCCGGGCGCCACTGACGAAGAGGTCATGGCTGCCATCAGGCTGGCCAACGCCGATTCGTTCATCGAGCGTCTGCCCGATAAATATCAGACCGTCCTGGGGGAACGCGGCTCCGGTCTCAGCCAGGGACAGCGCCAGCTGCTGTCGATCGCGCGCGCCGCGCTGGCGGACCCGCGCATCCTCATTTTGGACGAAGCCACCTCCAGCGTCGACACGCGCACGGAGCGTCTCATCCAGAAAGCCTTCGACCAGCTCCTCGAAGGGCGCACCTCCTTCGTCATTGCCCATCGCCTGTCCACCATCCGGCACGCCGATATGATCCTGGTGCTCAAGGACGGCCAGGTCATCGAGCGCGGCAAGCACAACGAACTGCTCGCGCAGCAGGGCGTCTATCACGAGCTGTACATGAGCCAGTTCAAGAAGCAGGAAGAGATCGAGGCAGTAGGACAGTAAGCAGTGGTCAGTATTCAGTGATCAGTATTCAGTGATCAGTGGGCCCTCGTAAAACACGGGGGCTTTTTTATTTTCGCACCTGACGCCTAGTACCTGACACCTGAACACCTGATACCTATCACCTGAAACCCATGATAAAATCTGGCGTTTCCATATTCCATTCGATTGGCTGGTATCCCTCTTGACTGCAATTACAACTACATCCTAACGTTCCAAACTCGGCCTGATCGTCCTGGCCTTTATCGCTTTCATTTCGCTGGGCATGCCGGATGGACTGTTCGGCGTGGCCTGGCCCTCCATCCGTGAAGACTTCCTCCTGCGTCTGGACTCGGTCGGGGCATTCTTCTTCGCCGGAACAACCGGCTATATGCTCTCTAGTTTCTTTAGCGGTAAGGTCATGGCCCGTTTGGGCGTCGGCGGGACGCTGGCAGCCAGTTGTGTCCTGACGGCCTCGGCCCTGCTGGGCTATACCCTGGTGCCCTCCTGGTGGATGATGGTGTTCCTGGCAGTATCGTCCGGGCTGGGCGGCGGAGCGATCGATGCGGGCATCAATACCTATGTCGCCTCTCATTTTGGGGAAGGCCTGATGCAATGGCTGCATGCCAGCTTCGGCTTTGGTGTGACGCTGGGTCCGATCATCATGACGGCCGGGTTAACCCTGTTCGACACCTGGCGGCTGGGATACCGGGTGGTTGGGACGGCCCAGCTGCTGCTGGCAGCCAGCTTTCTGCTGACGATGCGTATGTGGCAGGATAGTGGTGCGCCCCCGCATGCCCCCGAGCAGGAGCGCCACCTGATGGATTACCGCACGCCATTTCTGGAAACCCTGCGACAGCCTGTCGTCTGGCTGAATCTGCTGCTCTTTTTGCTGTACACGGGTGCCGAGGTCTCCTTTGGCAGCTGGACCTATTCACTGCTGACGCTGTCGCGCAATGTGCCGGTGGGAGTGGCAGGGTTATGGGCCGGCAGTTATTGGGCCACCTTCACGCTTGGACGCATCCTGGCCGGCCTGCTGACGCGGCGCTTTGG
>JBAVVF010000725.1:0-3996 GCA_049697155.1 Anaerolineales bacterium | reverse complement strand
TTCTAAAATACTTGCTTTTCTGTCAAACCTATAATTTCTTTCAAATCCACCCGTCCATAAGTCGCTGATAAGACCTCTTCTATAAATTTAGGTACATAGGTCTTAAATCAAAAGGACGACCGTTTCGGTCGTCCTTTGTTGTCGATTAGTCCGCTGCCGAGGCATCGGACGAGATTTCCGTCCATTGCGAGGCGCTGCCATCGCTTTGCTCGTTCGCGAAGCGGCCGTGGATGAAGCCCGTGCCCGCCGGAATGAGTTTGCCGATGATCACGTTCTCCTTCAAGCCGAAGAGCGGGTCGGTTGTGGAACCGATGGCCGCGCCTGCCAGCACCTTGATCGTGTGCTGGAAGGAGGAGGCCGAGAGGAACGAGTCGGTGCTGAGGGACGCTTTGGTCACGCCCAGCAGGACTTCCGAGAACTTGGCCGGCTGTTTGCCTTCCGCCAGCAGCTGCTCGTTGAGCCTGCGCAGCTCGAGGCGGTCCACCGGATCTCCGGGCAGGAACTTGGTATCGCCGGGGCGGGTGACCTGCACCTTGCTCATCATCTTGCGGATGATCACCTCGAAGTGCTTGTCGTGGATGTTCTGTCCCTGTGAGCGGTACACCTTCTGGACTTCGGTCATCAGATACATCTGGCAGGCTTCGCGGCCCTGGATCTTCAACACGCGGTGCGGGTTGAGCGAACCCTCCGTGAGCGGCTGCCCCGCTTCCACACTCTCGTTGTTCTTGACGAGCAGACGTGCGGTATTTGGGACATCGTAGGTTGTGATCTCCTTTTGATCGTAGGAGACGACCACCTTGCGTTCCTTTTTCTCCACGCGGACTCGCCCGCCGTGCTGGGCAACGATCTTCGCCTCACCCAGGGTGGCCAGCACATCCGCGGCCTTGACCTCCGCCTCATCCTTGACGGCGAACTTCCAGTCTTCCGGGAGGCTGTATTCATCACTGACCAGCTCGCTGTGCTCGATGGTCACTTCGCGCAGGTCGGCATATTTTTCAGATTGGTCGACGCTCAGCGTGCCGCTGATCTCTGCGACGATGGCTTCACCCTTCGGCTGCTTGCGTGCTTCGAAGAGCTCTTCCACGCGCGGGAGACCGGTCGTAATGTCTGCTCCGCCGGCTGCCACACCACCGGTGTGGAACGTGCGCAGCGTCAGCTGTGTGCCGGGCTCGCCGATGGACTGGGCAGCCACAATGCCGACTGCCGAGCCAAGCTCAACCATCGTGCCGCGTCCCAGGTCGAGGCCGTAGCACTTCGAACAAATGCCGTGCTGCAGCTCGCAGGTCAGCGGCGAGCGGACCTTGATCTCTTCAACACTGGAGGCCGCGATCCTGCGGGCCATTTCCTGGTTGATGATGTCGTTGTATTCACCAAGGACCTCGCCGGTCTTCGGGTCGATCACATTTTCAGCCAGCAGGCGGCTGAACAGGCGGCTGCTCATGGCCTGGCCGGCCACATCTTCACGCCGGCGAATGTACACACCATCATGGGTGCCGCAGTCATGCTCGTTGATGATGATGTCCTGGGCAATGTCCACGAGGCGGCGGGTGAGATAACCGGCATCTGCGGTACGCAGAGCGGTATCCGCCAGACCCTTGCGGGCGCCGTGGGTCGAGATGAAGTATTCCTGGGCGGTGAGCCCTTCACGGAAGTTCGAGCGGATCGGCATCGGGATGATGCGCCCGGACGGATCAGCCATAAGACCGCGCATGCCGGCCAGCTGTGAAATGGTCGAGAAGCCGCCTTTGGTTGCGCCGGAAGACGCCATGGTGGAAAGATTGCCATCCGGGTCCATGTGCTTCTTGACGGCGTCGGCCACACGGTCGGTGGTGGCCTGCCAGATTTCGATCTCGCGCTCGTTCTTTTCCTGCTCGGTCAGCAGACCGCGGCGGAAATCGCGCTGGACCAGTTCCACGGCTTTCAGCGATTCTTCGATGATCTCCTTGCGTTCCGGCGGGATGGAGATATCGGCAACCGCCAGCGTGGTGCCCGATCTCATCGCGTATTCAAAGCCCAGAGTTTTGATCGCGTCCGCGACCTCGGTGGTCTTTTCCTGGCCGGAGATCTCATACACATCCGCGATCAGATCCTTCACGCCGCCTTTATCCAGCTTTTCATTGACGAACTGCACTTCCGTAGGCAGGATGCGGTTGAAGAGCACGCGCCCAACGGTCGTGTCGATGATGCGGGTCTCTGGCTCGGGCAGGCGATCGCCTTTCTCGTTGTACCAGGTGGATGTTTGCAGTTTGATCTCGGAATGGACCGCCACCTGGTCGAGGGTATACGCCATTTCGACTTCGTCCATGTCGGCAAAGGCACGTCCGTCGCCTTTGTGGGCAGCTTTTTGCTTCATGGTCAGGTAGTAAACACCGAGCACCATATCCTTGGATGGGGAAATGATCGGTTCACCGTCTGCCGGCTTGAGCAAATTCTTGGAAGCCAGCATCAGCTCACGTGCTTCCTGGACAGCCTTTTGCGAAAGCGGGACATGCACAGCCATCTGGTCGCCGTCGAAGTCCGCGTTGAAGGCGGTGGTGACGAGCGGGTGCAGCTGGATGGCCGAACCTTCGATCAGGATCGGCTCAAAGGCCTGGATACCCAGGCGGTGCAGCGTCGGCGCACGGTTGAGCAGCACCGGGCGTTCCCCGATGACACCTTCCAGCGCTTCCCAGACTTCGGGGCGGTTGCGGTCGATCAGGCGGCGGGCGCCCTTCACGTTGGCGGCATAGTTGTTTTGTACGAGGCGTGCGATCACGAACGGACGGTACAACTCGAGCGCCATGCTCTTGGGCAGACCGCACTGGAACAGTTTCAGCTGCGGACCGACCACGATCACGGAACGTCCGGAGTAGTCGACGCGCTTGCCGAGCAGGTTGCGGCGGAAGCGGCCCTTCTTGCCCTTGAGCATGTCGCTCAGGGATTTGAGCTCGCGGCGGCCGCGGCGGCTGAGAGCCTTGCCGCGCTGTGAGTTGTCGATCAGGCTGTCGACAGCCTCCTGGAGCATGCGCTTCTCGTTGCGGATGATGACATCCGGCGCACCGAGCTCGAGCAGTCTCTTAAGACGATTGTTGCGGTTGATCACACGCCGATACAGGTCGTTCAAATCAGAGGTCGCGAAGCGGCCGCCGTCGAGCTGCACCATCGGGCGCAGGTCGGGCGGAATGACAGGCAGAACAGTCAGGATCATCCACTCTGGGCGGTTGCCGGAGCGGCGGAAGGCTTCCACAACCTTCAGACGGGTGGTGGCCTTCTTGCGCTTCTGCTTGGACTTGGTGGTGCGGACTTCCTTCCAGAGTTCCTCGGCAAGTTTGTCGAGGTCCAGGCGCTCGAGGATGTCGTAGAAAGCCTCGGCACCCATGTCGGCGCGGAACACCTGGCCCCAGCGCTGTTTGAGCTCGCGATAGCGGACTTCGCTGATGAAGGTGAACGGGCGCAGCTCCAGCAGTTCATCGCGCATGCGGGATGAATTGTTGGATGACACAACTGTCTGATCCTCCAATTGTGAGCGGAGAGCCTCCATCTGCATGTCCGCGTCGGCCTTGATGCGGCCCGCTTCCATTTTGAGGCCTTCGATCTCACGGGCGCGCTGATCCTTCAATTCGTTCTCGACTGTTTCGATCGTCTTTTGCACGATCTTCTGGACCTGGGTCATATGTTTGGCATTGACCTTGTCCCCGGCATCCAGGATCTTTTCATTGGACAATTCAAAGACAACAGCCTTCTTGGCGGGTTCGCCCATCTGGCCCTGGAGGAGTTTTTCGAGCTTCTGACCTTCCTTGATGACCGGGTCAAGCTTTTCGGCAATGACTTCGTCATAACCCTGTTCAAGGCTGGCGGTCTTCAGCTTGATATCGTTCAGCGTGTGATCGCGTTTGGTCTTGATCTCGGCGATCTTCGAATTGACACTGGTGGCCTGTTCCCGCTCCGAAACGGAGATTTCGTCCTCGAGGCGCCGGAGGGCCTTATTGCGGGCCTCCTCGTCGACGTAGGTAACGA
>JBAVVF010000724.1:0-2604 GCA_049697155.1 Anaerolineales bacterium | reverse complement strand
GGCCGCCAGGCCGACTCGCTCCTTAATTGGGGCGTCAGCACACCTGAATACAATGCATTGCTTGGCAACCCCGATCCCTATCAATTGAATGCGGCGGGCTATCACTACGTCTATGGCGACAAGGAGTATTGGAAGCTCCATGCTTCACAGCTTGAACAACCCTGCGTCAAGGTCCTGCAAACCGTAGAAGGCTCCAAACAGATACATGGGGGTTCCGTCCCTGATTTCCGGCGACTGGCTGATATTTCGGAATGCAAATGAATATTCTCCCGCCCTCCCGTCTCACATTTTGGCGGCTGATCTTTTCTGTCACGGCACTGCTTCTCTTTCTTTCGGTCTATCCACTGCTGGGAAAAGCGGAGACCATGGGGGTCGATCTGTCTGCCAGCCCGTCGTGGATGGGACTGCTGGCCGCGTTCAGTCTGATCGGCTTATTCTTCCTGCTTTGCCTGGCCGCAACCTGGTCCCAGTATGGCGAGCGGATTCTCTCCCTGGCGGAGTCGTTTGAACGGGCTCCGGATCAGATGCGCTGGATCGGTATCCTGCTGGTGGGCCTGGCGGTATCCGGTTTTACAGTCGCATTCACGTTACCGCCCATCCGAGATTTCTTCGGCGGGATATTCCGAACGCGCCTGCTGTTTTTCTGGTTCTTCAGCCTGATCGGTATGTATGGAATCAAGCTGCTGCGCAAGGAAACATCCTGGTTTATTGCACTGATCACGGTCCTTCTTTGTCAGTCCACCCTGCATCTTCTGGCGTTGTACTGGGGTCGTGTTACGGACTATCCCTTTGCGATGGGCTGGTCGGAAACGAGTCGGTATTATTATCCTTCGCTTTTTCTCTCTGAGAAGGTATACGGCCAGGATTATCCCTGGCCAATTCTGCATCCCACCCTGCATTTGCTCCTGGCCCCACCCTATTTGTTCGACGCGCCGCTCTGGTTTCATCGATTCTGGCAGGTGGCTCTCAGATATATCTTCGTGGGTGCAGTTGTCCCGGCGTTGATCAGGCGGCTCTCCATTCCGGGAAGCGGGACGCGCTGGCTGGTCGGTCTGTGGATATTCCTCTTTTTGTTCATGGGACCAATCTATTTTCACCTGGCCATCCCGGTGATCATCGTTCTGCTGGGATTCTCACCCCAGCACGAACGCCGCACCTGGATGGCCGTCCTGCTGGCCTCCTTCTGGTGTGGCTGGAGCCGTGTCAATTGGTACCCTATGCCGGGGATCATCGCGGCGATCCTGTATCTCATGGAAGTGCCGCTTAACGGTAAAAGTGTATGGCGATATTTGCTTAAGCCTGCTCTTTGGTTCCTGGTCGGCACGCTCGCTGCTTTTCTTTCCCAGAGGCTCTACATTCATCTGTCGGGGGTTACGGATACCAGGCTTTTCTACACCAGTTTCATTTCCGATCTGTTATGGTATCGGCTGTGGTCGAATTCCTCCTTTTCGTTCGGGATCCTGCCGGCGATCGTGTGGACTTCCCTGCCGCTCTGGCTTGTGATCTACATTGTGCTTCGGTCGCATAAAAAGCACTGGCATCCGATCCGATTGCTATTCATCTGCGCGGCGATACTGGTGATATGTGCGGGTGGAATTGTCGTCAGTTTGAAGATTGGCGGCGGTGCAAACCTGCATAATATGGATGGTTACTTTATCCTCATGCTGATTTTTACTGCCTATCTTGCCTTTGCCAGGTATCATAGCGAAACCGGGGAATGGGTCCGGCCCATGCGATTGCACTGGCTTCTTGTGATAGCCCTGCTCTATAATCCAGTGTCAACATTTCTACAGTTTGGAGTTGGTTTCAAAACGTATGATGTGGCCCGGACACAGAAGGTGCTTGCCAGCCTGCAGGAACATGTGGCGTCGGTCAACGCCCAGGGTGGCGAAATACTGTTCATTACTCAAAGACATCTTATTTCCCTGCACATGCTGGATGGCGTGACGCCCATTCCCGAATATGAACGGGAAGACTTGATGGAAATGGCAATGTCGAATAATCAGCCCTATCTTGCGGATTTTAGAAGCGATATGGAGAACCAGCGCTTTGCCCTGATCGTCGTCGATCCTTTGAATTACAACCTCCTGTCGAAAAAGAGGAGCTTTTCAGAGGAAAATAATGCATGGGTCAGGCAGGTGATGAAACCTATCCTCTGCAACTATCGCGAAGAAGTTGTCTTCCCTGCCGACGAGATTGCGCTGTATGTGCCACAGGAAAGCCCGCGGCAGTGTCCCTGATCACTTTTCCAGAACGACCAGCAGACGGGTGGCCAACAAGGCTGGAAATAAATCGAGTACCTTTTCCAATCTCTTGATCAGCGGGAGAAGGGATTTTGGATATAACTGCGGCCCGGAATAGCCCCCTGAGGCTGCATAGGCAAAGGCGGAAAGACGAACCGCCTCTATCCTGGCCCAGGGCTCGAGTTCAGCGGAAAAGTTGTTGCCGGTAAAAATCCTCGTCCCATTTCCCTGCGCGGCATAATAATCGATATCCTCGGACGACCAGCCCGCCGGGGCCAGCCAATCAATTTTTTGGGTCAGGGCAATCGGCTCACGATGGAAGACTCCATAGATCAGAAACCCAAATGGACTGATATGGGGC
>JBAVVF010000723.1:0-2875 GCA_049697155.1 Anaerolineales bacterium | reverse complement strand
CGGCAGGCGACCCATATTGTTATGAGGCAACCTGAAGGTGGGGTAAAATTCAATCCCCACCCGCTCGTACGCGGGTCATTTCTGCAATCATCACACCAGGAGACAAACACATGGAAGCTTCACAGGTCGAAACTCCGGCACAGGGCTGGAAAACCTTCTACAAATTCGGCGGCGCTGCTGCGCTGAGCATGGTCGCGATCATCGTGATCCAGATGATCTTCTTCATGACCGCCCCCCCACCGCTCGAGGGCTCCGCCCGCGACTGGTTCGACTTCTTTCAAACGAATAGGCTGGCCGGGCTGGTCGGCTTCGAATTGCTGATGATCGTTTACACACTGCTCTCGCTCCCGGTCGCGCTCTGCCTTTACCGGGCCCTCAAGCGGACGGATGCGGCCTGGACTGCATTCTACGTGGTCCTGACCCTCATCGGAGTAGTCTGCTTCATCGCCGCCCGGCCCGCCCTGGAGATGCTTTCGCTCAGCAGCCAGTTCGCAGCTGCCGCGACCGAAACCCAGAGATCGGTCATCCTGGCGGCCGGGGAAGCTAAGCTGGCAGCATTCCACGGCACGGCCTTCCAGATCAGCTATATCCTGGGCTCCCTCGGCGGCCTGATCATCTCGCTTGTCATGTTGAAGAGCAACGTCTTCAGTAAGGCAACAGCCTACGTGCGGATCGGTTCGAGCATCTTCGACTTCGGCCTTTACCTGCCGGGGATCGGCATGTACATTTCGATCTTTTCCGTCTTCTTTTTGTTTGCATTCAACATCATGGTCGCCCGCCGGTTCTTCCAGCTGGCGCGGGCAGAAGACTAAGCCGACCCTTCCCGATCCATCAAATAAGTCGTGCCAACCGGGAATATAATTTCCGTATGAGCACGGCTTATTTTTTATTCCACGGGCGCCTGAATGATTTCCTGCCGCAGGACAAAAAGGGGCAGGTTATCGACGTGGAGTTTCGCGGCCGCCAGACGATCAAGCATTTGGCCGAGTCGCTCGGAGTGCCGCACCCCGAGATCGGACGGGTACAGGTCAAGGGTCGGGAGGGAACGCTTAACGACATCACAGAGGATGGCGACCGGGTCGAAGTTCATCCCATCCCGGATGGATGTCCCGTCGAGCCGCGTTTCGTCCTCGATAACCATCTCGGGCGGCTGGCTGCCTATCTGCGGATGCTGGGATTTGACTGTCTGTATCGTAACGATTACGATGACGAGGAACTGGCAGAGGTCGTCCAAAGGGAGGGACGGATCCTCCTCAGCCGCGACCGCCGCCTGCTCATGCGCAAGGTCGTCGCCCACGGATACTGTCTCCGTTCCCTCGACTCCCTCGAACAATTGACTGAGGTCCTGCAGCGCTTCGACCTGGCCGACCGGGCCGTTCCCTTCCATCGCTGCCTGCGCTGCAACCATACCCTCGAGCGGGTCGAGAAGTCCGCCGTGCTCGACCGTCTGGAACCCCTGACCAAACTTTATTTCGACGAGTTCCAGATCTGCCCGGCCTGCCAGCAAATCTACTGGAAGGGTTCGCATTACGACCGGATGCAAAGTCTGATCGAGCAGGTCGCCGGCAAAAAGCACTGATCGTTGCATTCCAGGGGTCAATTCCGTCCATTTTCCTCCTGTGGAAAAACCACAATGGATCAAATCCCGATTTCGTAAAAAATACGCATGCCTTCCCCCATGGAATCCCTATAATGAAATTGACATATCGTCACATATTTATGATGGAGGCATGGACATGCGTAGAAACAACTGGCTCATTTTGGTTATGCTCATCGGAGTATTGTTGGTTTCCCTGGCATTCGTCGAATCGACCCGGGCGCTTGCCATCCCGGCCCTGACGCCCATCGAGCAGCTCGGAAAGTTCCTGTTCTTCGACCAGAACCTGTCGAAGAACGGCAACCAGTCCTGCGCCACCTGCCATGACCCGTCGGTGGGATACACCGGCCCGGATTCGGCGATCAACGCCCACGGCGCGGTCTACCCGGGCAGCGACCCGGCTCTGTTTGGCAACCGCAAGCCGCCGGCCGCGGCCTATGCAGGCGACAGCGGACTGCTCCGCTACGAGGCTGGAGCCTGGATCGGCGGGATGTTCTGGGACGGACGCGCGACCGGAGAGGTCCTGGGCGACCCGCTGGCAGAACAGGCCAAGGGACCGTTCCTCAATCCGCTCGAGCAGGCACTCACCTACCCCGAGGAGCTGTGCAGCAAAGTCCAGGAAGGGAGCTACACCGCCCTGTTCGACCAGGTCTGGGGCGCGGGCGCGCTGGATTGCTCGCAGGCAGACCAGGTCTACGACCAGATCGGGCTCTCGGTGGCGGCCTACGAGCGCTCGTGGGAGGTCAATCCCTACACATCGAAGTTCGACCTGTTCTGGGATAAGGCCAAAGCGAAGCGCCTGGACGTCACCCAGATCAACCTCAGCAACTACACCCGGTATCGCAGGCTCGGGCTGACCGACACGGAACTGTACGGGCTGGCCATGTTCAACGATCCGACGTACGCAAACTGCGCTTCGTGTCACTCCCTGCAGCCGGGCTCGAAGGGTTACCCGCTCTTCACCGACTACAGCTATGACAATCTGGGGATGCCCCGGAATCCCGAGAATCCATTCTATGCCAACCTGGCCTACAATCTCGAGGGCACTGCCTGGGTGGATGCCGGGCTGGGCGGTTATCTTGAATCGATCGGAGATCCCGACGCAGGCCAGGAAATGGGCAAGATGAAGGTCCCCACTTTGCGAAACGTGGATAAGCGTCCCTCGACCGGTTTTGTCAAAGCCTACGGTCACAATGGCTACTTCAAGTCGCTCGAAGAGGTCGTCCGCTTCTATATCTCCCGCGGGATGATGGGCGGTATGGGCGGCGGTGGCATGGG
>JBAVVF010000722.1:0-9068 GCA_049697155.1 Anaerolineales bacterium | reverse complement strand
CCGCCGCGATGGCAATGTTCGTCCAGATCACACTGTTACGCTCGCGCCGCCCCGCGCCGGGTCTCCAGAAGCGGTGGGCAACCGTGAAGACCAGGAAGGAGCCGATCGAGAACATCATCAATGGGTTGCGCATGATCCGATAGCCAACTTTCTTGTACCAGGGCGCAGCCAGGTATTCCTCGACCGTCATCGTGTACACATCGCCGACGCCGCGCCGGTCGAGGTCGCCGGATGTGGCGTGATGGATAGCGTGGTCATGTTTCCATTCCTGGTATGGCGTCAGCATCAGCACGCCCAGAACGAATCCAAGCCGGTCGTTGGCTTTGACCGTCCGGAAGAAGGAAGCATGACAGCAATCGTGGAAGATAATAAAAGTCCTGACCATAAAGCCCGCAGTCGGGACGGCCAGGAGCAGCGTCAGCCAGTAGCCCACTTCGAGGCTGCGGTACATCAGATACCACATCCCGAAGAACGGCAGCAGTGAATTGAAGATCTGCCAGGCACTCCGCCATGTCTCCGCATAGGCGTATTTCGAGACAATCGCCTGCCATCTGAATTTTTGAGTCGACATCTTACCTCCGATCTTTTGGCAACTCTATTTTACTTTATCGAGCAATTCAGGGAGAGGCAGATCGGCAAGCGAAGTTAATGTGAGGTTTGCGTTTTCGATGGACAGCAGAGATGTAATTGGGTTCGGGACGGCCACGACGAAGATCCCCGCGGCCCGGGCAGCTTTCACCCCGTTCGGGGAATCCTCGAAGACGATCGCCTCGTCGTTCCGGACCGCGAGCCGGTCCAGTGCCAGGAGGAACAGGTCCGGGTTGGGCTTGGTCCTGCCAGGCGCGACGTCGTCCGAACAGATGATTTTGTCGAAGCAGTCGAGGAGCCCCAGACGGGCTGCGTGCGTCTCCACCCAGGCATGCGCCGAGCTGGAGGCGATGGCCAGCCTGAGTCCGAGGCGCGGCGCATCCCGGAGATAGTCCATCACCCCGGGCAGGACCGGCTGGGTGAGCGTCAGGGCGCGGCTCTCCGAGCGGTGGCGGTCGCGCAGGGAAACGGGATCCAGCCGTCCCTGAGTCAGACGCGTCAGGTGTTCGGCCGCGTCGAAGTTCGAGATCCCGTACCCGCCGATGATCCTGCCCCACTCCTCGTGAGGCAGCTCGAAGCCATGCTCACGATAGATGGTTTGCCAGACCTGATACTCGGGCGTTTCCGTGTCGAGGATCAGCCCGTCGAAGTCGAAGATAAGCGCTTTGATCCGCAGGACTGCTTCGCTTGCCATAGCCGCCAAATTATACCTGAGCGATGGCATGCTATACTTTGCGGACGCTGAAGCCGCCAGGGACGGCGACGCGGAGCAGGAGAGAATTATGGAGAACCTATATTACTCCGACTAGATCGAGCTTGATAAGCTCCCGAACAGCCGGCATCCCAGGAGCTTCGAATCGCCGGAGGCGGGCAACGATGAGATGCTTTTTATCATCATCCATCAGGTCTACGAGCTGGCGACATTCCTGGTCGAGCGCAGCAAACGTCCCGCCCTGCCGAACGCCTTGAAGGAGAAGGTGAGTTTTAATTTGTAGAGGTTTTGCCACGGATTACATGGATTTGTCGTTGGGGGAGGCGGACGTATAATTCCGGGTATAAGCGGTGATGCGGAAGGATTCTGTATAACACCCCGCACCGGGATATTACAGCATTAGTCTGTATAAAACATAGTTGGGCGTTTCTTGCAAAACATAGTTAAATGGTTTTGTAGATGGAACTTTTCCATGCATTAGCCGTTATAAATCACGAGGAGATTACAAAAATGAAAAACTATTTTCTGGCTATTGCAATGTTAGCATTTGTTCTTTCAGCATGTGGCGCTCCAGCAACGCTCACTCTTGAACAAACTATTTCGCCCACTGCTGTAATTATGTCTGCAAACACCCCTTTTCCAGTAATTCCAACGGAAACACCTACTCCACAAGTGCTCGAAAGTACACCTGTCCAAACAAGTGTAAACGACACAGCAGAATTGTTCTCAAGCGATCGGCTGGGTCTCTGCTTTTCCTATCCTACGGGATACACACAAAATTCCTACAACGACACAGTGGAAATCGCCGCCCCCGATCTTCCGGGCACTGATACGAAAGGGCGTTTCTGGCTTGAGATAAGCGATTCCTATAATCGCACCACCGAGAAGATTGCTGATGAGGACATGACATACGCGGTCGCTCAGCAGGGTGTCCCCCTCGAAAACCTTGGTCGTTGGAACGTGACGCTCGGTGGCGAACAAGCGGTGGTGCTGGATGGTATGCCGGGTCAGGATCTTCAGCGCAGGGTGTACATCGTGCACCAGCAGACTCTCTACGTCCTCGCGTTCGTGCCAACTCGCTCGGAGAATAAGGCGGCAGGCGACCAGATGGAGGCCCTGTACACTGCGGTAACCAATTCATGGGCATGGTCCCCCTGTTCAGCAAGTCAGTAGACCCCAACACCACATCCCGCTACAACATCGGGATGATATGCGCCTGATACAATTGCTTCGCTCAAACCAGGCTCGGGTATGCAGGTCTTTTACAAATCAAAGAGTCTGGCACAACAAAAAAAAACGCCCAACACAGCGTGCACCCGACGGGTGGGAGTCACCGCGTTTTCAGGCAGTTTGTGTGGCTTGGAGTTGGTTCCGGCAAGACGGCGTCGCCTCCTCCCGCCCCACCGCAGCTAACGCAGACCGTTGGGCACAACAGGGACTCAGGAGAGAAGCATTGTTCTAGTTGCCTGGTTAGTTCCGGGCAGAAGGGAGTGCACATTATGGCAGTGTTGATTCTTGTCGTCATCGTGGTCATCGTAGGAGTAGTCATAGCTTTGCGCAGCGCGACATCGCAGGAGCAGAATGCCTTGTCAAGCCCAGAGAGGCGCAACTCAACACTAGGTCTATGGTGCCTTGTGTGTGGGCTCGTTGCAGTGGTCGGCGTCGCAATGATTGGCCAAGCAACGTACGAGTGGGTGTCAGAATTCGATCCGCCAGGATGGCTCCGAATCGTGACAGCCTGGATGTTCCCTATCGGCGTCATTGCCTCTGCCATCCTCGGTACACTGTCCCTGAAGCGGAATTCGGGGCGCATGTTAGGGATTACCGGGCTGGCTCTCGCCGTACTTTCGGTCGGCGCCTTCTTTGCTATACTGGCGTCGGTCGACTATTAAGTCACCACTGCCATGTCAAAACCTGGCTTGAAGAAAAAGCAAGGATTCTGGCTAGTAGCAGTGCCCAACACAGCCCCGCATCGCGGGACGCTTCGCGGCCGCAAACCGTTGGGCAGGCACTTGCAGGTAAAACATAATAGAAGGACTGTTTAAATGATCCTGGACTGAGAAAAGTTCAAAAAGCAGGAAACTTCCCGATGTTTTGTGTAAAACATTTCGAAGTTTTTGGAAAAACATTTCGAAGTTTTTTAAAAACATCGAAATGTTTTCCTGAACGCTGCTGGACGGTCTGCTTTTGGCAAAATTATGAGCAGAATCAGCCCGAAGCTGGAGCAGGCGAAATACAATGCATCCCTACCAGTGATGGATCATACAAAATCCGTTCGAAGGTATGATGAAAGAGATATCTTCCGATAAGCTTATCTTAGAAATTGAAATCAGGAGACAAAATGAAGAACGTAGGCATTTTTACCGTTGTGTTTCTTCTCATATCCCTAACCGTATCGGCATGCGGTTCGCCGGCGCCAGCTGAGGCCGCCCCTCCGGTCGAGGCGCCCGCCAGCGCAGAACCAGGCCTGGACACGGAAGCAGCCACTCCCACAACCGTCCCGACATCTCTCCCGACACCGACAACTGCCAAACTCCAGCTTGAAGTTGTGCAATCCCAGGCCTGGACGGATCCCGATGGGAATGTCCGAGCCAATTTTTTGCTACGCAATCCATACGATTTTCCGGTTGAGCCCGGTTTCCGGGCCCGCGCGAGTTTGTTCGATGGCGCAGGGGCATTCATCCGCGACGATGACTTGTACTTCCTGGACGGGATCAGTGGCGGTCATGGGTTCGTCCTGCCCGGGGAAACCGTCGCGGCCCATGCCTGTTTCACCTGTGAGAAAACCCCATTACCCAAAGAGTGGAAGTCTGTTGAATTTGCGTCTGACCTTGAGGATGCCACCGGCAGGTGGGACGTTTACACGGAAGTGGAAGCCAGTGTGACAAACGTTTCTTTCGAAGGCAGCAACCCCATCTTTTGGGTGGACGGGACCGTGAAGAACAACACCGATTCGATGCTGCAACGCATTTCGGCCCGCGTCTTCGTGTTCGATCAGGAAGGGAATCTCGTCGGGGCGGCAGAAGTCTCCGCCTGGGATGTCGCGGCGGGTGCCAGTGCTACTTTCCATGGATATGGACTTGGACAGAAGCCTGCCGGGTCCGTCACCTATGAAGTCACTGCATTGGGCGTAAAATACTAGCACTTATCTTTGGATCGCCGTAAGGATCAAGCGGGCTGGGCCCGCTTTCTCGAAGAGCACCACCCCTGGGAGAACAACAGATCATGGATACAAACATCGAAAAACCGTGGGAAATCCTGCGCTCGGAAGCGGGCCCGGACCTGATCCTGTTCCGGTCCAGATACGACTGGGTCCGAAACCCGCGCAATGCAAAGTCGATGAAGGCCCTGATCCTCGAAGCTGCCGATTGGGTCAATATCGTCGCGCTCACGCCCGAAAAGAAAATTATCGTCGTCCGGCAGTACCGCTTCGGAGTGGGAAGGACCACCCTCGAGCTTCCCGCGGGAATTATGAATGCAGGCGAAACGCCAGAGCAGGCGGCCATCCGTGAGTTGAAGGAAGAGACCGGTTATACCGCGGCCAACTGGAAATATCTTGGCTGGGTCGAGACGAACCCGGCCTTCCTGAACAATCTCTGCCACCAGTGGCTGGCCCGGGACGTGATCAAAACGTCCGCGCCGGAGCTGGATGAAGGCGAGGAGATATCGGTCGCGGAGCTTTCGCTGGAAGAAGTACATTTTGAAATAGAGCAGGGCAATATGCGCAACTCGCTGACCGTGCTTTCGCTCTCGCGCGTGTTCGATTTGCGGAGCCTCGATTAATACCTCATGAAATAGCATCCGCGTCCGGGAAGGGATTCAACGACATGAACAACACTGCCGACCAAAACACGAACATCTTTCGACGCAGGTTTCCCCTGGGCTATCTGCTGGAACACAATCCCTTCTTCTTGAATCGACAGCATCCGCACGGTTCGACGAGCGAAGCAGCCTGCTGCGGGCAATTCCTTTTTTCGCTGGGAGTCCTGCAGCATGTTTACTTCACCGCCGAAAGCTATCTAAAGACCGGCCCGGGCGGGCTGGAGCTCTACTGGCACGGATACGGCGGTATCAGCGTCGGCTGGCAGGAAATCCTGCGGCTGGAGAGGAAACAGATCCTGGGGCTGTTTCCGTATGAAACACTTTATGTCGATCGCCCGATCTTCATGACAAAGATCAAGCCGATCTACCTGTCGCCGGGGATCAAAGAGAAGATGGAAAAGAAAAGACTGGGCATCCCACTGCGCTGTTACATGGGTTGGCCGCACGGCGAGCTGGCACATGAGCTAGTGAAATATATCCCGCAGATCATTGGCACCTCAGGATAGTATAAACGAAATGCTCATCCAGTCGACAAATGATACGCATGATCAAACAGCGGCCCGCCGCTTGCGGAACTGCAAAGCATATGTTCCGCCATTCCCTATACAATAAACCGAGTCCCTGTCCTTCCGGACCTCGGCAGGGCATAAGACCGATCATCATAACCTATTGGAGATTTTATGAAACACATCAAGTCTTTTATTTTTGTAACTCTCATCCTGGTTCTGGCAGCTTGTGCCGCGCCTGCCGCCGAGCCGACCTTACCGGCCACAAATACGCCCGTGCCGGCCCCCACCGAAACTTCCGTTCCGCCGACTGCGACTCTGGAGCCGTCCCCGACTCCCGACCCTCTTCTGTTCAGGGATGATTTTGACAGTTCCCTGGCCGCAGGCTGGAACTGGACCCGCGAAAACAAGAAGACCTGGAGCCTCACGAATAATCCCGGCTGGCTGGAAATCGTTGCCGGGCCCGGTTACGTGGGCGGCGGGAATCTCGACAACATCCTCATGCGCTCCATCCCCGAGGGAAACTTTGAGATCGAGACCAAACTGAATTTCAATCCGGTCGGTGACTATCAGCTGGCAGGTCTGCTGATCTACGAAAGCGGGGCAAACTACATCCAGTTCGGCCGCGCCTTCTGTGACGCTCCGAATGTTTGTGCCAAAGACGGCTTTTATGTGGACCTGGTTCTGGACAACAATACGGACCCCGGGAATTTCGCCACGGCCGCGCAGGAAACAGAGATCGCCTATCTGCGCCTACGGCGCGAAGGCAGCAAATACACGGCTTATGCCAGTCACAATGGACAGGTATGGCAGTTGATCGGCGAAAAGACAAGTGACATGAATCCCTTGTTCATCGGTTTGATGGCCGGCCAGGCCTGGTCCGCGCCCCAGCCGGCCCAGTTCGATTACTTCCTGGTGAATCATCTGCCATAGCTTTTCACATTCAGCACGCCGGATAACGGCGTGCTGTTTTTCTCCCTTGACATATTCCCATACGGGAATATAGTTATTTTCATGGCGCGCATCCCCACCACCCACGATCCCTTTCCGCTCGAAGATGTGACAGTATTTCGGCTTACAGGGGAATCGCTGAAGAGACTGGCAAAAGGGTAATTCTAAACTCCAAGCATTTTGTAACAGAACTGGCAGGGACTGGGCGGCGGTGGTACTTCATTCTCGTGTCCGGCCAAGGAAGTAAACAGCGCCAGCGGCGTACCGCTCATATGGCGCTGGCTAAACCTGCTGACAAAAGCCTTGCGTTCCCGGCCGTGAAGGGCATCTGTCAATCCATCCGCGATGTTTCCAAAGGAAAGCGTCTCGAAGTGGTGTGCTGCACCCTGGAAATAACGCGGCACCACGCCCTGCACGGTCAATCCCAGGTAGACGCACGGCGTTACCTCTCCCCGGTGATTGATATAGATTGCGTTCAGCGGATCTGCATCACAGACGAGCGTATTCGGCTCGGCCTGCAGCGGATAGGCCCGCAGGGGAAGTTTCAACCGGTCGGCAACTTCCCTCGCCCGGGCAATGACCTCAAGATCCTCAGGCAAGGGAGGATCACCGAAAACGTGCTGACGGTCCAGCGTCAGGCTTGGGGAATAGGTCAGGTTGGTCGCCACGATTTCGTCCGCGCCCAGGGAGGCCGCCAGCTCCACCAGCGCGGGGAATTCCGTCAGGTTGGAGCGCGTCATCAGGAAGTGCAGCTCCAGCCAGGGCGCCTCAGACCCGCGCTGTCTCTTCAGGCTGGCGAGATTCTCGAAGTTGGCGCACAGACGGGAAAAGTCCGAGTTGGTGCGCAGCGATTCGTGAATGGTGGCCGCCGTCCCTGCGAACGAGACGGAGATCAGGTTCACCCCTGAGTCCAGTATCCTGATATTTTGTTCAGCCTGCAGCCAGCTGCCGTTGGTCGTAAATCCGGTCCGGCAGCCCTGCGCGCGGGCCAGGCGGATCATCTCCCACAGCCCGGGGTGCAGCATGGGCTCTCCCCAGCCCTGCAAATAGACGAGTTCAAATAAATCGAGACGGGGGACAATCCTCTCCCGGTATGTTTCGAGGGTCATATCCCCCTGGATCCATTTTTCGGACAGCGCATCGTGCGGGCAAAACACACAGCCAGTCCCGCAGCGACTGGTGACCTCGATCTGAGCCACGCTGAAAGGACGCTTCTCCCCCGTTGAGCGCGGCTTGCGCTTCGGGAAGAAGTTGCCAATGTTGGAGAGCAGAGGAAGTTTCATCGGAGAGCTGCTTCGAGGCAGGTGGAGAGGTTTTCAGCCGCGAGCATAACACGGCTGCTGAAAAGATTCCAGTTTCGATTCACGATCCCCCGGCCGCGCGGCTCTGACGATAAGCCTGCGCCCTGCGGATGAGGTTTCGAGCCCACTCCCCCGCCCCACCAACGTGTAAGTGGGTGTACGAAGCCAGGACATTGCGGATCACGATCCCGTCGCGCCCATCCCCCAGTCCATTGCCGCGCGACAGGTGATAAGCCGTGTTCAACGGCTCGTGTGTCACGACCCGCGAATTATGGAACTCGTGCCCGCGCAGCGTCGTTCCTTTTGCGAAGAAGGGATTGGACTCATCCACCTGCGCGGCGACATAGCCATGCCCCTGCGGCTTGCCTGTCATTTCGATCTCGCAGGGCAGCACGCCCACCATCTCAGCAGACTTTTCGCCCCATGTGATTCGCCGTGAGAGGTACATCATCCCGCCGCATTCGGCGTAGACCGGCAAGCCCTGTGCCACCGCGCCTCTGATCGCTCCCCGCAGGCTCACGTTTGCGGACAGTTCGTCCATGAATATCTCGGGGAAGCCGCCGCCGATGTACAGCGCGTCGAGCGGAGGCAATTGGGCCTCGGCTAGCGCGTTGATACAGATCAAATCGGCTCCAGCAGCTTCGAGAGCTTCGAGGTTCTCGGGATAGTAAAAGGTGAACGCCCGATCGCGCAGGACGCCGATCCGTGCCCGCGGCCCCGGGAGATTGGACTCCCCCCGCGCGGAGTCGACCTCGACCAGAACTGGTGAGGTCCGCTCCGCGATGCGCAGGATCGCCTCGAGGTCCAGATACTTCTCGACGGCCTGCCGGCAGGCGCTGATGGCGGAAAGCAGTGTTTCCTGCTCGGCGCGCGGGACCAGGCCCAGGTGGCGGTCGGGGATGACCAGCTGCTCGCCGCGCGGAATCGCGCCGATCACCGGAATATGGCAGTGACGTTCGATCGCAGCCCGCATGCGAATCTCATGCCGGCCGTGCGCCACCTGATTGAGCACCACGCCGGCAATGTTCGTATCCGCCTCGAACGTCTGGCAGCCATGCACGATGGCCGCCGCACTGCGGCCCATGCGGGTCGCGTTGACCACCAGCAGGATCGGCGCGTCCAGGCTCCGCGCCACCGCCGCGGTGCTCCCGGTGCCGGACTCGTCGAAGGAATCGAACAGCCCGTGAT
>JBAVVF010000721.1:0-1878 GCA_049697155.1 Anaerolineales bacterium | reverse complement strand
GTGATGGGTCCCACGATCGGGCCGGCTGCGGCAATCGATTTGAAGTGGTAGCCGTACAACACGTTGCGGCTGGTGGGCATAAAGTCGACGCCGTCCATATACATTTTCGCCGGCGTGGCTCTCTTCGCATCAGCCTTGATGATGTTTTTGTCGATCTGTTTGGCATAGAAATTGTATGCCACGTAGATGACGACTGCTGCAAGTACAACGATCCAGAGAGTATTCATAACATAGACCTCCGTTGGCAAGGTGTGCTAGACGAGATTGACAAACTTACAGGCGTATGCGCCAGTGAGATGATCTGCCAGTTCCATCTCTGGCCTCGTAAGGTGATGTCTCTTCGTTCATCTACCTCCTTCCACAAGCCTCCCCAGCCCATCAGACTCCTGCCGGCTGGCTTGCTAGCTGGCGAGCAATCTCCTCGCTCGCGGCGGATAACATTTGACTTCCAAGAAAACGGGCTTTCCGGTTCACAATGACCGCCGGGTAACGGCGGGCGTTGTACTTCAGCGCTTTGTAAAATCCTTCGAGCGAGGCGGCGTCGATCACCTTGAGAAGGATGGCGTTGCAATGTATTTTGAACATCTCCTTAACCCAGGCGGATACGGTCTCGTATTCCCGGATCAGATCCTCGGGCAGGCTGCTTTCCAATTGTTCCTGATGGACACGATCTGTCTTGCCCATCTCGCGCCAGGCCACTTCGCAGTGCGTGCAGTGGTAATAGGCGGTTGGCGCATACGCAATGATCTCTACCAGTAAGGGCTGGCTCATACACGACTCCTGTAAACAAAAACGCCACAGAGCATTCCCATGCTCAATGGCGCATTTTTATTCGGGCCACGGCAATCCTCGATTGCCTGGTCAGGACGGAACCCCAAACTTGTCGAGCGGCTGACAAAAGTGACATTTAGCTCATCAAGGAGGAAACACGGTCTGTATGGCTTATAAACAGTTCTTCAGTAGTGGTGTGTAGGATTATATTACAAATCTGTGTCGTAAAAGTCAAATGATTTTTGTAACGTCTCGTGAGGTCCGCTACGGAGGCGGCTCGAACTCCTTGCGAGCCTTCAACTCGACCGGCAGCAGGGCGGCGTACACAAAATCCGCGATCGGGGTCGGGACGCCGCGCTCGCGTCCCTTGCGGCCGACCACGCCGATCATCGATTCCAGCTCCGTCCTGCGCCCGCCTTCGACATCCACCTGCATCGAGGTCCTGATCTGCGGCGCGGCCTCATCGATGAACTTCAGCCAGTTCTGGACAACGTTTGCGTCCAGGTTCACGCCCTGGGCTCGGGCCACGCTTTCCACTTCCTGCATGAGGCTGGTAAGCAGGCTGCGAGTCTCCGGGATGGCGCGGTAGTCGCCCATGGGCAGTCTTGTTAATGAACCGACGCTGCTGACCGCTGCGATGAAGACCAGCTTCGTCCACAGAACCTTTCGGATGTCTTCCGAAACCTCCACGGTAATACCTGTCTGATTGAACACCTCGTAGATGGATTGGATGCGTTCCGACCGGCTCCCGTCCAGCTCGCCGAAGACGATCCGGCGGAATTGGGAAACCTGATTGATGAGTCCGGGCGCCTCCACCGCGGACGAAAGCCAGGTCACGCCTCCGACGACGTGCTCCGGGCCGATGATCTGCCCGATCCGCTCTGCCGCGTCGACCCCGTTCTGCAGGCTCATCACGACCGTCCCCGGCCCGACCGCCGGACGGATCGCCTCGGCGGACTCATCGGTGTTGTAGGTCTTCACGCAGAAAAGGATGAGGTCCATCGGCTCAAGATCGGCTGGATTGTCCGTGGCATTGGCCGGAGAAACTGTGAAGTCGCCGTGGATGCTTTTGACCTCCAAGCCTTCATGCCGGAGCGCGTACAGATG
>JBAVVF010000720.1:0-2699 GCA_049697155.1 Anaerolineales bacterium | reverse complement strand
GTGTCTGATCGAGGAGGTCAGGTACAAGGAAAAGTCAGGGGCTGCTTCACCTCCGCACGTTGGAGTTGTCATTGCGTTCCTGGGCGTTCATGCCAACAGGATGATAGGTTGGCTCATTATAGAGCGGCCGGGCCGGGGCGGCTGGCACAGGCTTGGGCGCAGGGCGCGGGAATGACTGACCCGGGGTGCGAATGGGTTCGTGGTTGGTGCGATAAGAAGGCTGGGTCTGGTACCGTTCGGTTCGCTCATTGGCCACGGAGAAGATGCGATCTCCGGCAATCGAGAAGGTATTGATCAAAAGCACACGGATGAGCAGGACCATGGCCGCGACAAAGACCGGCACGATCCTGGTCATGGCGGCCTGTCCCACCAGGATGCCTCCGACCGCATTGTGCTGCAGGATTGCCACCGAGACGCCCCACCAGGTGAGGGTGGCGTTGAAGGCGGCAGCCAGGAACCAGGCTGCGAAAAGATACCAGACTTCGGCAGGCTCCGCGCGGCCCTGTTCGGGCGTGAAGATCCGGGCGATGCCTGCAAAGTCGATGGCGCAAAAGGCGAACGCCAGGATGGTGGCCCAGCGGATCGAGCCGAAGGCCAGGTTGCCCAGGATGTCGGTCAGGGCAAATAGCGTGCTGGAATAGTTGAATGTTTCGAATGCCAGCAGGGCAAGAAGTATGATCGCCCCAAAGATTACTCCTCGTTTAATGGCAGTTCCCCTCAGAAAGGGGAGCAGTTTGAAGGATAGAGAGCGATTCATGGAAACCTCCTGTGGCACTCGACCACAAAACGGACGGAAAGAGCGGTGACTACATAATAGAACACTTGTTCTAAAATGTCAAGAGGCAATCCTTGAATTTTGATTGCAAAGCCCCCCTCAAGCGCATAGTCATGAGAAAACAGCTATGGCTGTTCGGTCAGTCCCCTGCGGACAATATCCAGCGTCTGCAGCGCAGTCAGGTTACGCCAGGGCCAGGCACTCTTCATGCGCACGGGATCGTCGAAGAAGTTGCGTGCGAACGTGAGATGGAAGCCGTCAGAGCTTAGTCCGTGATTGGGCAGCGGCTGGACGGCCGCCCAGTAGTTCCAGAGCGGCAGGTCATAGTCATAGGCAATCTGTGCAATGGTGGCGTTGATGCCGTGATCGCCTTCGAGATTGTCGGCTTTGGTGGCAATGATCGGCACGGCGCCCGTTTCCAGGATCCGTTCGATCACGCGGCGCATGTATTTGTCGTACTCCGCTTCGGGCTTTTCAGACCACCAGGTCTCCATACTGACAAAGACGACGGAGGGTCTCCAGACCCGCAGCTCACAATCGAGCGGTGATTCGTTCGTGTTGCAGGATTTTGGGTCGGCGCGCAGAGGCGACAGGATCGCGGCGACGTTGAATCCGCTTTTGACCGCCAGACTCTTGCGTGAGTAAGAGCCCTGGTAATAATCGAGGGTCGGCTGGAGATAGGCATACTCCTCTCCCAGACTGAACTCACCGGGCTTCTCGAATACTGCCAGAAAATAGGAGGAGACATTCTGGCAATCGCCAATGACCGAGAAGTGCTTCGGGTCGTTGCCCAGGGCGAGTCCATGCTCATACACGGCCCGCATCGAGTCGCTGACCCCGGCCGGGACGGCAGGCATTTGCATCCAGGCACCTTCTTCGAGAGGTGGCTTGGCTGTGACCATCGCCTGCGGCATGGCAGTATCCGTCACGGGGAGGAAGGTCGGCTGAAGAACAGGATCAGCTACCGGCTGGGGCTGAACCGGCTCATCAGTCACGCTGAAGCTGCCTGGCGTCGGCGTTTGTCCTGCCGAGCAGGCCGCCAGGAGGGTTGTGATCAGTAAGAGAATAGATATCTTAAGTTTCATAATCCTATTTACACATTGTTTGAATTGCTTCCATAATCTCGCTCGTCAGCATGGACTCTCCCGCAGGAGTCAGGTGCACACCGCTGTTTGTGAACTCTTCCCTCGGGACAAGATCCCACAGATCGAGATAGTTCCAATTTTGGGCGGAGCTGCGCTCGGCAAGCAGTTGACGATATTCGTCGTACGCCCAGCGGGGATAGAAGAAATTATAGCGGATGTCGCTGTTGGCCCCGTTGCTGATCAGGATCGGCTCGTTGACCAGAAGCGTCGGCACGGAGGGCGCCGACAGGCCCGCCGCGAGCACGTCGAAGGCCAGCGTGTCCGCCAGGGAAGCCTGATCCGCTGAAGTCAGGTCGTGAAATTCATCGCTGGGTTCAAGGTCGATCTGGGCCCGCACATAATCTTTTGGATAGACCTGGTCGATGCCGGTGGCCGTCCAGAGGGTGCCGTAGAGCTGCAGACGCAGCACGTCGGCTACGGCGCGCCTGCGCCCGATCAACGTTCGGTCAGACGCCGACAGGTTCACCAGCTCCGGATCGTTCGGATCGGCCGCCAAGTCGTAGCGCTCGATCAACCCGCGGACACGTTCGGCATTGTTGGCAACCATGGGCGAGGTCAGCTGTCTCTCGTTCGGGAAGGATTCGAGCGTGGTGAGCCAGATGACCATGTCGGGCTGATATTGAAGAGCCTGGTCCAGGATCATCAATTCCTTGAGGAGCGAGAGCGTCGGGTAGCCAAGGTTGTAGGCCTGGACAGTTTTCCCGCAAGCCTCGAGCGGCTCTGCATTCAACTGTTCGGCCAGAGTTTCATCGGGCTTCAGCAGTGTACCCCACACAGAT
>JBAVVF010000719.1:0-3584 GCA_049697155.1 Anaerolineales bacterium | reverse complement strand
TGACGGGCGCGTACCTGTCTGGGCGCAAGCAGGTCGAGGTCCCGAAGAAGAGGCGGGAAGGGAACGGCAAAGCGCTCAAGATCGTCGGCGCGGCGGCAAACAACCTGAAGAGCATCGATGTTTCGATCCCACTAGGGACACTGGTCTGCATCACCGGCGTTTCGGGCTCGGGCAAGTCGACGCTGATGAGCGACGTTTTGTACGGCGCGCTGGCAGCGAAATTAATGGGCGCGCATACTTCTGCGGGCGAACACGAGCGCATCGAGGGGATCGAGCACCTCGACAAGATCATCAACATCGACCAGTCACCGATCGGCCGCACGCCCCGCTCGAACCCCGGTACGTACACGAGCCTGTTCGACGAGATCCGCAAGCTGTACGCGGAGCTGCCCGAGAGCAAGGTGCGCGGCTATAAGCCTGGGCGTTTCTCATTCAACGTACATGGCGGTCGCTGTGAAGCCTGCCAGGGACAGGGTGAGCTGCGCATCGAAATGCAGTTCCTGCCCGACGTGTATGTGCCCTGCGACGTCTGCCATGGCAAGCGCTTCAATCGGGAGACGCTGCAGGTTCTGTTCCGGGACAAGTATTCCATTGCCGATGTGCTGGATATGACCGTCGATCATGCCCTGGAGGAGTTCAAGAACTATCCACCCATGCAGAACAAGCTCAAACTGCTGCAGGAAGTGGGACTCGGCTACGTGCGCATCGGCCAGCCCGCCACGACACTCTCGGGCGGCGAGGCCCAGCGCGTCAAGCTCTCGAAGGAGCTCTCGCGGCGCGCCACGGGCCGCACACTTTACGTTCTCGACGAACCCTCCGTCGGCCTGCACGCCGCGGATGTGCACAAGCTGATCGAGGTCCTGCAGCGCCTGGTGGATGCCGGCAACTCTGTGCTGATCATCGAGCACAACCTGGACATCATCAAGGTTGCGGACTGGCTGATCGACCTGGGCCCGGAGGGCGGGGACCGGGGCGGTGAATTGGTCGCCGAGGGAACTCCCGAGCAGGTGATGAAGGTCAAGGACTCGTATACGGGGAAATATTTGAAAGAACATATGAAGAAGTAGAGGAATACACAGATAGTCAGGTACACAGGTCGAGGCAAGACTTGTTTACCCGTTTACTTGTGTACCTGTGTACTTTCCCCCGCCCACAAGTTATCTTTTTCAGGTAGAATTATTTCCCGTGCGGGAGGGATATTGAAATATCCAGATTTCTCCTGCCCCAAAGGAAACCATTATGTTGAATCGAACTCCAACTGACAAATCAAACGTAATCAACTCCTACCGCAGGAAACGACGGCAGCAGGGATCAATCCTGATGTATGGGGCCATCGCTCTGGTTGTGATCGGTTTCATTCTGCTGGTGGTCTGGTTGACCCGCCCGGATCAGCCGCTCGGTCAGCTCTTCGCGACGGATACACCGACACCAACGGTCACGTTTACCCCGACCAGCACTTCCACCCCGACATTAACACCGACCATCACCGAGACCCCCACCCAGACCCTGACTGTCACGCCCTCCACGGAATTTCCGTATACCGTTTCGGAAGGTGACTCCCTGGAGTCTATTGCGCAGAAATTCAACCTCGGCGATGACGGCAGTCTGCTCATCTATTATAGGAATCAGGCGCAAATAGATGAGAATGCCGGTGTTATTTTTGTGGGACAGTCGCTCACCATCCCTCCGCCGGGAAGTGTCCTGCCCTCGGCAACCCCCATTCCGCCCAACCTGCCGCGCGGCCGGCTGATCGATTACACGGTCTTGCCGGGCGATACCCTGGCGGGCATCGCCGTCCGGTTCAACAGTCTGCCGGATGAAATCGTAGAAACCAATGACCTCGAAGACGCAAATGCTCTTCGGGTCGGTCAAACCTTGAAAATCCCGGTCAACCTCGTGACGCCCACCGCGACCCTTCCGCCCACCTCCACGCCGATCACTCCCACCGTGGCGGGCGGACAACCCGCGACCGCCACGCCGGCCGCCTCGACGGCCGTTTCCGGGACCGGCAGCGGTACCTGCTCATTCCAGGAGAATGCCCAATTCGTAAGCCAGCTGCAGAAGCTGATCAACGATGAGCGCGCCAAAACAAACCTGCCCGCCCTGGTGGTCAGCGCGGAACTGAATGTCGCCGCAAAAGATCATGCCGCAGACATGGTCTGCAACAACTATCTCAGCCATATCGGCCTGGATGGTTCCACCCCTGAAGAGCGGGTTGCAGCGGCAGGCTTCACCGCCTCGCTCGTCGTCGAGGACCTTTATGCCCTGCACCCTGCCTACGGCGGGAATCCGCAGGCCGCCTTCGACTGGTGGATGAGCGATCCCAAATCGAAGGCTGATCTCCTTAACCCCGATACGAACGTTTTCGGCATTGCCTATGCGTCATCGGAGCAGAGTCTGCTGGGCGGCTACTTCGTGGTCGTTTCGGCAAAACCGTAAATATCTTAGCCACAGAGCGCACTGAGACCTTTGAGAAAGGTTCTAAAACTCACAAAGCTCTGTGCACTCTGTGGCTTAAAACCCTAAAATCGCTGGACAAATCGTATCGCCTCATGTAAAATACATCGCCGTCATCCCGAAAAGCACCGGGACTATGTAAAGAACGGCAAGAATTTTTTGGAGGAAGACCTTGGCTAACATTAAGTCACAAATCAAACGAAACCGGCAGAACGAGGACCGTCGCCTGCGTAATCGCAATATGCGTGGTGCCGCTCGGACTGCCGTCAATCAGGCTCGTGCAGCTTTTGAAGCGAATGAACCCGAAACCAAAGAGGCGATCCTGAAGGCCATCAGCGCCCTCGACAAGGCCGCGGAAAAAGGCGTGATCCACAAGAACAACGCCGCCCGCCGCAAAGGTCGTTTAATGAAGAAACTCGCCTTGTTCGGCCAGGGAGTCGCTGCTCCGGAAGCCAAGCCTGCCAGGAAAAAGAAGTCCTCCAAGTAATCGGAGTTATTCTTTCAGAGAAAAGACGGGAGTCGTGAGGCTCCCGTTTTTGGTACATCCATCCCCTGTTTTCCCATCGAAGATGGAAAGATTGGGGATGGGACTGATATAATCTCAAAAACCATCCACAGGATCGCTTCGCTTATCCATAGGATTGCTTCGCTTATGTTTCAAAAAGAACAACAGCTCATCGAAGACAAGATTAAAGAGTATAGCGCGGCGAATGAACTTCCGCTCGCTGAACTGAAATGGCAGCCCATCCCCTTCGCGGGGGAATGGGGTGTTTCGACGTCCTTCTTTCAGACTGCGGCGAATGAAGCGCGGGCGGGCAAAGGGAAGAAGGTTCCGGTGCCGCAGCGGGCCCAGGAGATCGCCGAGCAGGTCAAGGCGGAGATTGGAAGCGTACCCGGGATCAGCCGCGTCGAAGCGGTGAAGGGCTATCTCAATCTCTATTTCGAGACATCCGAATATGCGCGGCGCGTGGTGGACGAAGTGCTCGCCTCCCGCGCGGACTTCGGACGGGGCGCGCCAAAATCCGAGCGCATCATGGTCGAATATGCCCAGCCGAACACGCATCACTCCTTCCACTACGGGCATGCGCGCACCACCCTCCTGGGCGAATCGCTGGCCCGCATCGTGG
>JBAVVF010000718.1:0-4267 GCA_049697155.1 Anaerolineales bacterium | reverse complement strand
GTGGCAGCCCCTGTCACAGGGGGCGGTACTGCCTCCTGCTACGGGCTTTCCTTCGTCAGTGATGTGTCTATTCCCGACAACACGCCCGTGACTCCCGGACAGGCCTTCACCAAGACCTGGAAGGTCAAGAATGCAGGGTCCTGTGCCTGGGATGCGGGATTTAAATTTGCGTTCGTGACCGGTGATGCCATGGGCGGCACAACCTTCACCCTGCCGGCCTCGGTGGCCGCGGGCGCCGTGACCGATATTTCGGTTGCCATGACTGCACCTACTAAAACGGGCACGATCCGCGGCGACTGGCGCATGTCCACCGCCG
This sequence comes from Anaerolineales bacterium, assembly GCA_049697155.1. Classification (GTDB taxonomy): domain Bacteria; phylum Chloroflexota; class Anaerolineae; order Anaerolineales; family Villigracilaceae; genus Defluviilinea. Next base: position 3,951 of record JBAVVF010000718.1, on the reverse strand, counting down.
GCGGGCAGTTCTTCGGCGACCAGGTTTATGTGCAGGTGGTGGTTGGCGGAGGCGTGGCTGCGCCGACAAACACCGGCACAGCGGCAACGGAAGAACCGACAGCGACCGACGCACCCACAACAGATGATTGACAAGCAAAAATCCCTTCTCCAGTGAGAAGGGATTTTTCATAACCGTTTTTCTAAAACACTTCGAGCGTGCCGCGCTTTTTGGCTTCGACCTCGAAGACCGCGAACAAAAGATAACCCAGCAGGCTGTAGACCAAACCCACCGCAAGCTCACCTAGCAGCAAAGGCATCACCTCGGCCAGGCTGGCACCCTGGACAAGCAGGCGGGCCGCCGCGATCCCGCGCGTCAGCGGCAGGACCGAGGAGGTCGCCTGGACCCAGGCCGGCAGTTCGGCCAGCCGGACGTTGGCCCCGGAGAAGATCAGCAGGAGAAAGTATACAAAGTTGTTTACGAACATCACGTTGACCGTGATGAGGCTCAGGCAGCCCATCAGCAGTCCCAGCCCGCAGGTGCTGATAGTGGTGATGAGGATGGTCAGAGCCAGGGCCGGGAGGCTGGTATTCGAAAGGTCGAGTCCCATCAGCGCCACGCCCCAGAAGAACGCAATGACCACGCCCAGCGCGCCATCCAGGATGTTCATGAAGGCCCGCCCCATGAATACCACCAGCCGGTTGGCAGGCGTGCCGAGGATGTAGGCCAGCGTCCCGTTGTCGCGGTCTCCGCCAATGCTCATGGTCATGCCGTAGATCCCGCTGACCGCCGCGATCTGCAACGCATTCCCGACCACGTAGAACGTGCTGTTGTCGGCACTGGTCGCAAAGGTCCCCAGGTAAACGAAGAAGAACATCTGCGCCAGCGGCATCAGGATCTTGGAGGCCATGTATTGGATCGGGCGCATCCAGTGAAAGAGGGCAATGTACGAAAGCAGGGCACCCTGCCAGAAAAGACGGAGGTTGTTGGAGAAAGTACGCATATAGGTTCTACATTAGTTCTGAATGATCAGCGATTAGCGATTAGCCATCAGCAATCTCACTCCATTCCAAGCGTGGCGTCCGCGCGGGCTTTATAGAGCATCAGTTTGAACAGACGCGAGGAAATCAGGAGATCGATCAGCGAAAACAACATCAGCATGCCCCAGGCGAAGAGAGTTTGATTGAGCGCCGCGCCGCCGGTCGAGGTGCCGTGCAAAGCGACCGCGGCCCAGTACGGCGGCAGCAGGTACGAGACGGGCGTCGTCCAGCCGGGCAGGAGCGCGATCGGGAAGAGAAATCCGCACAAAACATACACCGGGAATTCCATGGCATTCTGCCAGGCGCGCACGCCCGGGTTCATCACAAAGACCGGCGCGATGATCAAACCGAAGCTGATGAACGCAATGACCGCCAGAAAGACGGAGACCCCAAACAAGAGGGGCTGCTGGATATCGAGCGAATAACCAAATGCAAAGATGGCGATGAAATAACCAATCACCATCGAGAACAGGGATTGAACGACATTGGCGAGGTTTTTGCCAAAGACGATCACCTCGAACGGTGTGGGGATGGCCACCAGCGGCTCGAGCGTCCCCGTCCAGCGCTCGAAGTTGATGCTATTTCCCGAGATGAACAGCAGGCTGGACCATAACCCGGTCAGCCCGCTGCCCACCACCACGAACATCGCGGCGTCCGGCCCCTTATCCTTGAGCATCCACAGGGCAAGCAGGGCAATGATGATCGGCTGGAAGAGCACGGTGAAAAGGACGAAACTATCCGTCATTTGCTGGCGGAAGTTCATTTCGGCCACGACGAGGATCGTCCGCCAATATCTGGTAATCAGGCGGACGTTCATAGCTTGCCCCCCACCAGGCGCACATACGCGTCTTCGAGGGTAGGCTCGCGGACGATCACCCGCCCGACCTTCAGCCCGTCGAGGGCGGCCAGGACGTCCGGGACCGCCTCGGCCCCGCGCGCGGTCTGGATCAGCAAAATCTGCTTTTGATTCTGCTCCTCCACCGAGAGCGAATCGGCAAAGGGCAGGGCCCGCAGCTTATCGAAGGCACTATCCGGCGCGCCGAACGTTTCCACTTCCACGACGTTCAGATCGCGCACGTTGGCCTTCAGCCCGCCGGGCGTATCGAGGGCGACGATCAAGCCATGGTTGATGACCGCGATCCGGTCGCAGAGTGCATCCGCCTCGAACATGTAATGCGTGGTGAGCAGGATGGTCTTCTTCTCGGACTGCAGGTTGAGGATCACCTGCCGGAACTCGCGCGCCCCCACCGGGTCCAGCCCGAGCGTGGGCTCGTCCAGGAACAGCACATCCGGGTTGTGCAGCAGGGTGCGGGCCACATGCAGGCGCTGTTTCATGCCGCGCGAGTAGCCCTGTACCTTTTCGTCGCCGCGCCCGTTCAAACCGACCATGTCCAGCAGGAAGGGAATCCGCTTTTTGCTGACGTCCGGGTCGATGCCGTACAGGCTGGCGAAGTATCGCAGGTTGTCGATGCCGGAGAGCCGCCAGTACAGCCCGCGCTCGCCCCCAAAGATGAACCCAATCCGTTTGCGGATCTCCTCCGCCCGGGCAACGACATCGAATCCTTTCACTGAAGCCGATCCGGCTGTCGGGATGAGAAGCGTTGTCAGCATCTTGACGGTGGTAGTCTTCCCCGCACCGTTGGGGCCCAGCAGACCGAACAGCTCGCCTTCCTGAATATCAAACGAGACGTCGTCCACCGCGACGATCTCACGAGTCGTGCGCCTGATCACGCCGATATAGGACTTAAATGTCCGGCGCAGGTGGGAAACTTCGATTGCGTTCATTCGGTTCCTTTGAGTTGGGATTGGGCGATTGTACACCCCGCACGCTTCTTTGTACAAACGCTTTATCCGCAGTACCCCCGCCAGGAGCATGCGGGGCTATGTGCTTCGCTTGTGCAAGATGCGGGGTACACGATTTTCGAGGAAACAAAAGCGGACGAGTCGCTACGCGATCGTCCGCTTCTCGCATGGGTCGACTTGTGTCATATTCCGGCATTGCTGAGGATGGTCATCATTTCGGACAGCATCAGGGTCAGGCTGGGATGCGTGTCTTCGAAATGATCGATCGTATCCTGCAGGCGTTCAAGCATGGGCTCGTCGGTCTCCGGGCCGGACTCGGAGCGCTTGAGCAGGCTGCGAATGTCCGCGTCCAGGTGCCGAAGCATCTCCCTGCCCTTTTCATCCATGGCTTCGGTTTGCTCGAGCTCTTTATGAAGCTTTTCGAGAAGTTCAGCAAGGTTTTGATCGGTCATGGGAAAGCTTCTCCTTTCCAAAGGTAGAAAAAGACGGCGCTCCGTATCTCCATTTTACAACGTTTTGAGCCGGCCGATATCAGGTGGTGGATTTCCCTACCTACCCGGTGACCTGGAAAACCTCTATACTTTATAGCAAGCCTTATCGTTTTCAAAAGGAGAATAGAAATGTCCAGTGAACAAATTTTAGTTTGGATTGTAATTGGCGGTATTGCCGGGATCCTGGCCGAGGCCCTGGTCGGCGGACTGCGGTCCGGGCTGATCGGCGCCATCCTGGTCGGCATCCTGGGCGCCATCATTGGCGGCTGGCTGTTTGGCGTGCTGGGCGTCAGTGTGGGAACCGGATTACTGGCTGATATCATCACGGCGTTCATTGGAGCAGCCCTGCTGCTCTTGATCCTGCGCGGCACGCGCAGATTGTAATCGCCAGACACGTGCCCGCCGTCGTTTTTGAGAGATCGTCAATCATCCGATTGACGATCTCTCGCTTTAATACAGTATCTCCCGGTTGGCCTGCTCGATTTCCTCATAGATCTTTTTGACTTCATCCTTCATCTCGGCAGAGACGCCGGCAGTCTGAGGAATGAACTTAACCATGTCGCGCGCCTGCCGCAGCAAGTCCTTGACCCCGGCGATGTAGGAAAGATCGTTCTTGCCCAGCTCGGGCGGGATGGGGA
>JBAVVF010000717.1:0-3267 GCA_049697155.1 Anaerolineales bacterium | reverse complement strand
ACCCTACATCCTGTGTTATCTCCTCTGGCTGGTCAGCTTTGGCTGGATCATCTTAAAAGTGGAGGATCGCGGGTTCCGGTCCTTCGTCGCGGCCTGCTTTCTAACCTTTTCCCTCGGAGTGGGGACGTTTATTTTCTTCCCGACCTACATAAGAGCCGCCCCATTCGAAGGGAACGATGTCTTTGCCTGGTTCCTGCGGTTTATCCACGAAAACTGGGGAAGATATGATGCGTTTCCAAGCGGTCACGTATACATCACCACCCTCCTGACTTTGTTCTTCAGCCGCTGGTATCCGCGGCATAAAGTTCTGTGGGTTTTGACCCTGGTAATCGTTTCGCTATCCACATTGTTTACCGGCCAACACTATATTCTCGACGTGCTGGGCGGATATGTGGTTGCTCTGGTGGGCTACCACTTCGGCCTCTGGGCGGCAGGATTTTATTCCCTGCAAAAACGGACCAATAAACGCCCGCGCAAAAGGATTGCATCCTCCTCCTGGGATTGATTGCGGTTTGAGGGAAATTGTTGTATAGTCGACGGCATGAAACCGACAAAAGTTACCCGACCGAAATTCCCGCAGGGGTACGTGGACCGGCCCGTCTCTTTCCTGACCTGGGACTGGGTCGCCGCGCAATTGACGGATTCCAAAAATTACTGGCTCTGTTCCGTGCGGCCCGATAGCCGTCCGCACGTCATTCCACGCTGGGCGGTATTTGTCGATGAAAAGATTTATTACGATGGCAGTCCTCAGACGCGTCACAACCGCAATCTTGAATTAAACCCACATATAACTGTCCATCTCGAAAGCGGCACGGAAGCCATTATGCTCGAAGGCACCTGCGGCCCTGCAGGAAAGCCCTCGCCGGAATTGGGAAAGAGACTCTCGCAGGAATATAAGCGCAAATACAAGGACCTCGGCTATGCACCCGAACCCAGCTCCTGGGATGAAGGCGGGCTGTATGTGTTCACGCCCCGGCAGTGCATCGCCTGGTCGAAGTTCAATGAAGACCCGACCAAGTTCATCTTCGAAGAAGAATAATGTGGTTTTACATCCTGCAGGGCATCGGCTACGGGTTGGCTGCAGCCGCCCAGCCCGGACCCCTGCAAACATACCTCATCTCCCAAACTCTACTCAAAGGCTGGAGGCGGACTCTGCCCGCCTCCCTGGCTCCCCTGATCAGCGACGGCCCGATCGTGGCCCTTTCCCTGCTGGTCATCAGCCAAGTTCCGGCCTGGCTGCAGCGCTTTCTGTATGCCGCCGGGGGATTATTTGTTTTATATCTCGCCTACCGCGCCTACCAATCCTGGAAGGATTTCGATGCCGATCCTCTCTCCCCCGAAACGGAGCCCCGGCAAAGTCTTCTCAAAGCCGCGTTAATCAACGTCCTGAACCCCAATCCATACATCATCTGGAGCCTTGTACTGGGTCCGATCTTTCTGGCAGGCTGGCGCGAACGGCCGGTTAACGGGTTGGGCTTCCTGGGAGGGTTCTACGTGACAATGATCCTAAGTCTGTGCGCCACCATCATTGTGTTCGGTTCGGCGCGGCAGTTGGGCGCCAGGCTAAGTCGCACCATGCTGGGCCTTTCCGCGATTGCCCTGTTTTGCTTTGGGTTATACCAGTTGTGGAAGGGGATCGTGCTCTAGATTCAAGCCCCGGTCAGCTTCGCATCAAGCCTCTCCCAGGCCCACTTTGCCAGCCGCAGTTCGTGGACTGTCCCCATGGTCTCAAAGATTTGAATTGCACGCTCCAGGTGCTGCCTGCGCATGGCTGCGTCCTCGCGCAAAGCAGTTCCCAGCTTGACCCGGATCAACCCTTCTTCGTAAAGCAGGTTGAATTTCCGGGCAGCTTCCAGTCCCTTGCGCCAGGAGCGGACGGCCAGTTGAGGCTTACCCATGAGCTCTTCATATCGACCCTGATAGTAATGAGCATAGGGTTGACCAATCGGAAAGACCTTCTGAAAGCTGCGCAGGAGGTTGAGCGCCTTTTCGACATATAGTTTATGCTGGGCAGCATCCAATCCCCGGCTTGATTTCTGAAGCGCCTTTTCCCACAGCTCAAAATACACATCAGCCGCGGCGGCGAACCCGATATCCATCGAATAAACCGTCGGGGATTTATTCGCGGCCAGCTCGATCACCTGATCGGCATCGGCCAGCGCCTCGTCGTACCTGCCAAGACGCAGATGAGCCAGAGCCAGCTGTCCGTGAGCATTGATCGAGGATGCGAGATTGGGAAGCTCTTCCAGGATCTGAAGCTCCTCCTCCAGCATCGGAATCGCTGACGCCTCGTCCCCCAGCCGGATCTTGATCGCGGCCACCCCGAATAATCCCCAGCAAACCTGCAGAGGATTGCGTCGCTGACGGGCATCATCGAGCAGGGTCTTGAGGATCGTGAGAGCATACTGGAGGTCGCCTGAGATCAAAGCGCTCTCGCCCAGGACCTCCATGCTGTCGCCCCACTGGCGATAATCGCCCAGTTCCTCGCAGAGTGAGCGGGCTTCCTTGGCCCGCACGCGGATCTCACTCCACCGGCCGACCGTGATGTTGTAGACGCTCGTCATCACACCGACCGTGATCCGGTTGGACGGCTGATCGACGTTCTCCGCAACCGTCAAGGCCCGGCCGACATAGCTGTCCGCCAGAGAGTGCAGCTGGGCAAAGCCTGACAGGATGGCCAGACCGGCATACGCAGAGGCCACCTCCGGCGACGGTCCCGCCCGTTCGGCAATGTTCACCAGACGCAGGACACAATACACTATCGGCAAAGTATCCTGGGAATAGAAATAGCTCCTGCCCAGCAGCTCATAAAGACGGGAGACTTCCAGGGCGATTTCACGCTCCTGTCCCTGCAGCGACCCGATAAAACGGGCCGGCCAGTAACGATGGAATACCTGGCGAATAATCTGCGGCAGCAGTCCCAGGGCAAATTGAATCCTGTACCTGGGAATGGGATATCCCAGCAAATGCAGGGCTGCGCGGACATGTTTCTCACAATCGGGCAGGGACCCCAGCCCGTAGTGGGCCAGCCCGATCCGGCTGTGCCAGCGCGCCCGGCGGATCTGCCGCTCGCGCGCCACACGACCCACCTCCGGCCCCGGCAGTTTGTCATCCAGCGCAAGGGCCTGCCCAAAAAACTGGATGACCTCCTTGTTGGCATAGTTTTGCACGGCCTGCTCGCCGGCCTTGTCGAGATACTCCCCGGCCTTCAGAAGGGCCGTCTCGTTGCGTTGGGCTCCCGTCGTTTCCGCGGCCTGGGACCAGTGA
>JBAVVF010000716.1:0-10147 GCA_049697155.1 Anaerolineales bacterium | reverse complement strand
GTCAACGGCGCATCACCAACACCAATCATACAACGCAGTGATGCAGGTTTCCTGCAACTTGGCAATTCTCGATGGCAGGCCCGTCCGGGCATGGCTGGGCTCGATGATCCAGTCATATCTGCAGGGCGGAAGGAGGTGTAAAACAGAGATCGTGATTTCGATCCGGCTTTGAAAGCAGACTATCAATTGGTTAAACAACCCAAGAGAGAAGGAGAAGAATTCGATGAAAGGTTTGAACGTCCTTTTGGCAAGCCTCGTGATTGCGGCCTTTGTTCTGACAGCCTGTGGGCCCGCTCCGACGGAAGCACCCGCTGAACCCCCCGAACCGACAGCCACCGAAGCCGCGGAGGCGACCGAAACCATGGCAGCCACCGAACCTCCGGCAACAGCTGAGGCGACCGTAACGCCCACCCTGGGTCCCCCGGCCGGCGACGTCAGTTTCTTCTCGACCCAGTTCAACATCGTCGAAGAAGCTGCAAAATTCCGCGCCATCCTGGAGGATGGCGGCAACTATGACTTCACCGGCTCCGAGGATGGTCCGCTCGTTTCCCTGGTCGTGGCCGGCGCGCAGACCGGTGAGGGCCAGGTGGACCTGGTCGGAGCGCTGCACGGCACCTATCCGTCCATCAAAGATGCCATGATGAACATGACCGATGTGGTCGATGACCTGTCGGCCGATCGTGAGTTCAGCCAGTCCTATCTCGAGACCGGACTGCTTGGGACGGAAGACTATCTGTACTACGTCCCCTGGATGCAGGCCACCTATATCATGGCCGCCCACAACGATGCCCTGCCATACCTGCCGGACGGGGCGGACGTCAATGCTCTCACCTGGGAGCAGTTCGGGGAATGGTGCCAGACCCTGCTCGACGAAACCGGCGGACCGAAATGTGGTGTGCCGCACGCTGGCCTCTTCCATCGCTTCCTGGAGGGCTTCCTGTGGCCGTCCCACACCGGAGGCATGGTCAGCAAGTTCAAGAGCCAGGAAGCTGTGGACATGCTCAACTGGTCCCGCGACAGCTTATGGCCGGCCATCCACCCGCAGTCCATCAGCTATGAGTTCATGCAGGAACCGCTGCTCTCCGGCGAAGTCTGGGTGGCCTTCGACCACGTGGCCCGGCTGATCCAGGCTTTCAATGAACAGCCGGAGAATTTCGTGGCCTTCCCTGCTCCCGCCGGCCCGGCCGGACGCGGGTATATGCCTGTCGTCGTGGGGTTGGGCGTCCCCGCTGACGCGCCGAACCCCGAGGCGGCCATCCAGCTGATCGACTACCTGACGCAGCCTGAGACGCAGAAGCGTGTCCTCAGCGAGCTGGCATTCTTCCCGGTCGTCTCCGGCGTGGACACGTCCGACCTGCCGGAGGGTGTGGCGCTCGAAGCTGCGGCCGTCGAGGCGACCTCCAACGCCCCGGATGCGCTGCCCGCGCTGATCCCGATCGGGCTGGGGGCGCGCGGCGGCGAGATCAATGAGATCTTCCGGGCCGCGTTCGACCGCGTGGTCATCGATGGCGAGGATGCAGCCACCGTGCTGGAAGAGGAAGCAGCCAACCTGCAGGCACTCCTGAACGATACCGGGGCAGCCTGCTGGGCTCCCGATCCGATCAGCGAAGGGCCGTGTCAGGTCGAATAGCAACGTTCTCCGATCATTTGCCTGGTGTGTGGCAGCATGCACCAGGCAAATACTTTTCCAAACACTGCGAGGTGCTCGCGTGACCACTGCTTCCGTGCCAAAGAAACGCAAAGTCATCAATTGGGCGCCCTATATACTGATCCTGCCATCTCTGATCTATCTGGCCCTGTTCTTTGCCTGGCCCATGGTGCAGGGATTGATCCTGGCCGTCCGGGAGGAAGGAGCGCTCCTGACGTTACTTTCCGCGGCAGAAAGCAACAGCGCGCCGGCCGGCCACCTGCCCCGCGGCATGCAGGTTGAGATCCTCGAGCGGCAGGCCAACCCCATCCCGGCTGGGACCATGACGCAAGGCAGCCTCCTGACCGAAGTCTGGTTCAGGATCCGCGGGCAGGATGTTGAAGGCACTCTCATCGAAGGCTGGACGCCCGAACGCCGCATCCGGGTGCGCGAATCCGACGAGAACGGGAAGCCGGTCTCCGGGTCGGTGCGATCGATCCTCTCGAGCGCGGCCAACCCTCTCACCCAGGTGCACCTCGAGGCGGATGAAGACAGCGAAGTCATCGGTGAGATGGAGGCCAGGACGGCCGTCGAAATTCTCGATCAAGCCACCCTGGAAGTCTGGTTTCGAATCAGCGGGGAATATGAAAATCAAACCCTGGAGGGATGGGTTCCCGCCCGCTACATCAACGCGCTCGGCGATGGATCCCAGGGACGGATTGAAACAGGCGACGCCAGCCAGTTTACCACCCGCTTTATCAGGAGGATGGTGAACGATCGTTTCTTCTGGCCGGCACTCCGAACAACCCTTCTGTTGATCGTGCTGATCATCCCTGCCCAGTTTGTGCTGGCCATCATCATGGCGCTGGTCATCCAGGCGGACCTGAAAGGCAGCGGCATTTTTCTCTACATCTTTTCCATTGCCCTGGGACTTTCCGACCTGGCTGTCGGTATTGTCTGGTATTCCATCTTTACCCAGCTGGGCTATCTCAACTCCATCCTGCAGGGCCTGGGCCTGATCGATGCCCCGCTCACCTATCTTTCGGCCGACACGCGGCAATGGATTATCATCGCGGTCTGGCTGGCGGAACTCTGGCGGGCGACGGCGCTGGTGATGGTCATTGTCGTGGCCGGCATGCAGGCAATCTCGCGCGAGGTGCTGGAAGCTGCCGAGGTGTTCGGCGCCACGCTCTGGCAGCGGGTCCGCTTCGTGATCCTGCCGCTGCTGCGCCCGAGCCTGCAGGTTGCGCTGATCCTGCGCACGATCCTGGCGTTCCAGGTCTTCGCGGTGGTCATTGTGCTGAGCGGCGGCGACGTGCTGACCGTGCTGGCCAACGAAACCTACCGCCAGTATTATGACCTGCAGAATTTCAACGTGGCCGCGGCGTATGCCAGCCTGATCCTGATCCTGTCGATGATCACTTCCCTGTTCTACCTGCGGGCCGTGCGCGGCCAGGAGGAGGCAGCCGCATGACAACCGCTGTGGAAACTCCCAAGCCCGCCATCACGGTCTCGCCGGAGGTGAAAGCCATTCACCGGCGGATGCTGCGCCGACAGCGGCTGCGGCGTGGGCTGACCTATCTGTTGGGCATCCTGATCTCGCTCTGGGTGCTCATCCCAATCCTGTTCATCACCTCGATGGCACTGACAACTCCTGCCGAGGTACGCGCTTATCCCAAGGGTATTCTGCCCTTTATCCCTTTGTCGACGGAGACACTGGCATTCTTCCTGGGTTCCAGAGGCATTCTTCCGGGCTTGCGGAACAGCGTCGTCGTGGCGGTCATTACGCTGCTGCTCTCCACGCTGATCGCCGCTCCGGCCGGGTATGCGCTATCCCGTTTTGTGTTTCGCGGCAGGGATATCTTTCGGCTCTCGATCCTGGCCGTGCGGGCCTTCCCGATTGTGATCCTGTCCATTCCGCTGGCGGTGGTTTTCCTGCGCACCGGGATTTACGACAGCGTCTACAGCCTGGCATTGATGCACACTGCGCTGGCTTTGCCTACAACGATCCTGGTGCTCAGCAGCGTCTTCTCGAGCATTCCGTACGAGCTGGAAGAGGCAGCCATGGTCTTCGGCTGTTCGCCCGTGCAAGCCTTCCGGCATGTGGTCCTGCCGCTGGTGATGCCGGGCATTGCCGCCTCGGCCATCTTCACCTTTGTGCTCTCCTGGAATGAAGTCTTTGCCGCCACCATTCTGACCATCCAGAACCGGACTCTGCCGGCTCAGGTGCTGGTGACGCTCAACCAGTCTTCCGAACCCTACCAGTTTGCCGGCGGCTTCTTCATGATGATCCCGGCCCTGATTTTTATCTTTTTCATCCGTCGCTACCTGTTCAATATGTGGGGACAGATTTCAAAATAAGAGGTCAGCATGGCAGATATTCGAATCGAAAACGTAACCAAACGCTTTGACAATTTTGTGGCAGTCGATAATGTGAGCCTGACGGTGGAAGACCAGGAATTCGTCGTCCTGCTGGGTCCCAGCGGCTGCGGCAAGACCACCCTGCTGCGAGCCATCGCCGGACTGGGGATGGCCGACGAAGGTCGCATCAGCATTGGAGACCGGGATGTGACCTACCTACCACCGCGCGAGCGCAAGATCTCGATGGTCTTTCAGAGCTATGCCATCTTCCCGCACATGACAGTCTATGACAATATCGCGTTCGGACTGAAGATGAACAGGTTCGAGAGAGGCGAGATCGACAAGCGTGTCCGCGAAGCATCTGAGCTGCTGCACATCGAGGATATGCTGGAGCGCTTTCCCAGCAAGATGAGCGGCGGTCAGCGCCAGCGAGTGGCCGTCGCCCGGGCGATCGCCATGAAGTCCGAAGTACTCCTGATGGACGAGCCGTTGAGCAACCTGGATGCCCTGCTGCGGCTGGAAATGCGGGCCGAGCTCAAACGGCTGCTGCAGGAGATCAAAGCCACGACGATCTACGTGACCCACGACCAGATCGAAGCGCTGAGCATGGGAGACCGCATCGCGGTGATGAAGACGGGCCAGATCCAGCAGTACGACAAGCCCGAGACCGTTTATGACCTGCCGGCTAATCGTTTTGTGGGCGGCTTCATTGGCACTCCACCGATGAACTTCATGCATGGACAGGTTCAACGCCAGAACGGACATGTCCAGGTCCAGATTGGGAACTTCAATTTGAGCCCCGCAGATACGATGCAGCCATTGCTGAAATCCTATGATGGCGAATCCATCCTCATGGGCATCCGGGCCGAAAATATGGAGACACTGGCCAAACCCGCCAGCGACGCTTTACAAGTCAAGGTGCTGGTGGTGGAACCGCTGGGATCACAGAATCTTCTGACCGTCCAGATTGGCGAGGATTTGGTCAAGGTGGCCACGCATCCCACGTTCCGGATCGCACAGGGGACAAATGTCTGGCTGCGCTTCCCGGCCGACAAGATCCGCTGGGTGGACCGCGATAACGGAACGGTGTTGTATCCCTCCCTATGAGAGCAGCAACAATATGAGTACTTCTTTGGTTGACCTGGCCATTTCAGTTCTACAGGGCAACGACACGGGCGTTTTCACTAAGCCAGGCCCGCACCAGTATCCCCATCAATGGAACTGGGACTCCGCCCTGATCGCGCTGGGTCTCTCCCACTTCGACCTGCCGCGCGCCCAGCTGGAGATCCGCTCGCTCCTGAGCGGGCAATGGCAGGATGGGATGGTGCCGCATGTCGTCTACCACAGTGTCCCTTCGGACTATTTCCCGCCCGCGGCGTTCTGGCAGATCGAGAATAGCCCCGACGCGCCGGGCGTCCCCACCTCGGGAATCACGCAGCCGCCCCTGCTGACAACGGGGATTCGGAAAATGCACTCGCGCAGCCCCATGCCAGACTTCGTCAGGGAAGTCTATCCGGCCCTCCTGCGCTGGCATCGCTGGATGCACACCACCCGGGACGCGGACGGCAGCAGGCTGGCCTGCATCCTTCACCCCTGGGAGTCCGGAACGGACGATTCACCGCGCTGGCTTCACATCCTGGCTGGGATCCAGCCGGCGACTCTGCCCGAGTTTCAACGAGGCGATACCCGGTATGTCCCAGCCATCGAACGTCCGCACCCGGCAGACTATGAGCGCTTCATCCATCTGATCGATGTCTTTCGAAAGCTGCACTATGCTCCAAAGGAATTGCTGGCGGGCTCTCCATTCCTGGTGCAGGATGTTCTTTTCAACGCGATTCTCCTGCGCGCCGATGAAGATCTGCGCAGCCTGGCATCGATCGTCAACCAGCCAACCGATGAGATCGATGGCTGGTTAAGTCGTGTGCGGCTGAATTTCAATGCCCGGTTCTGGGATGACGAGGCGGGGCTGTACTACGATTACGATGTGCGATCAGGAAAGCCGATCCGGGTCAATACTGCCTCGACCTTCCTGCCCCTCTTTGCCAGTCTGCCCTCAGAGGAGCAGTCGCGGCGCCTGGTCGAGGGGCATCTGCTCAACCCGGACGAATACACACCCGGCGGCGATGTCCGGCATTGGGTCACGACAACTGCGAGGACCGAGCCTGCCTGGGAGCCGCGGCGCTACTGGCGCGGCCCGGTGTGGGTCATCATGAACTGGTTCATCATCGAGGGCTTGCAGCGCTATGGCTATCACGACCTGGCCGCGGTCATCCGGCAGGATACCCTCAGCCTGGTCGAAGCCAACGGCTTTCGAGAATACTACGATGCACGCGATGGCTCAGGCTGCGGATCGGCCGACTTCTCCTGGTCGGCAGCGCTGGCTATAGAACTGTCCAATGCTCCTCAAATCACGGATTAATGTGCAGATATTACTCTCTATAGGTGTTTAAGTTAAGTTGTGCAATCAGGCAGCTGCATAAAGAGGCAAAAAGCATTTATTTATGTGGGTATTGCGCGGGCAGTATCCCGCAGATTCACCAAAATTTGACCTTTTTGGACAGTTTCAAGGGAGGGTATTGAAATAAGGAAGCATTTGTGCTAAGATAAAACAAGGTTTTGTTAGCTGTCAGGCCCAAGGAATACAATCAGGTTAACATTGAACGCATTTTATCTGCCATTGGCGAATCAAAATGTTAAGAATTTTAACAAACACGCCTTAGTGGATTTAATCCGATTTGCGGGAAGAGGGGTTGCCAGGACGGACATCGCCCAGGAGCTGGGGCTCACGCGAGCCAGTGTCACCATGATCATCAATGATCTGATCGAGAGTGGCATCATACTTGAAACAGAAAGCCGGTCGGCCCGAAGTGGGCGGCCGGCTGTTGTTTTAGATATCAATCCGAAGTCCGGATTGACCGCTGCGATCGATATGGGTGCAACTCATCTGAGCGTGGCCGTGGGAGATTTCTCTGCCCACATCCTCGAAGAAGTGGAGCAGCCCTTTCGGATCGACGATGGACCGGAGCACTGCCTGAAGGAAGCAGATCGCGCCCTGAGGCTGGTTCTGGAGAAGAGCGGCTTGCAGATCAGCGATCTCTCTGCCGTCGGGTTAGCTGTACCGGGTCCGGTCATTTCTGAGACCGGAATGGTCATGGCCCCGCCGATCATGCCGGGCTGGGATCGCTTTCCCATCCGTACGACACTTGAAAAACTATGGAAGGTACCCGTTGCTCTGAACAATGACGCGAACCTGGGTGCCTTGGGCGAGTGGGTCTATGGAGCGGGGCGCGGCGAACGAAATCTGGCCTTCATCAAGGTCGGCAGCGGAATCGGAGCGGGACTCATCATCGACCGGCAAATCTTCGGGGGCACGACCGGTTCGGCCGGCGAAATCGGTCATTTGACCATCGACGAAAATGGGCCTTTATGCACCTGTGGCAGCCACGGTTGTCTGGAAGCTTTTGCAGGTGGACACGCCATCGAGCTTCAGGCCCAGAAGCTGGTTGAAAGCGGGAAAAGAACCTTATTATCCGATTTGAACATCAAGTCGATTACGGTCCGTGAAGTGGCAGAGGCCGCCCGGCGCGGGGACCTGGCAGCCCAGGAAATCCTGCATCGAGCGGGGACATTCATCGGGATCGCGGTTGCCGGCTTGATCAACCTGGTCAACCCGAGTGTTGTCATTATCGGGGGCGGTGTCGCCGAAGTGGGAGATCTATTGACGGCGCCGATCCGTAAGATCGTTCGTGAACGCTCATTACGCGCGGCTGAGCATGCAGTCAAGATCACGACCGCCATGCTGGGCCGTCGTTCCTCATTGATCGGCGCCATGGTCCAGGCGACTCACATCGCGATTCACAGCGCCATAGAACGCAAGCCCACCCGAAATAAAACGGCTTACAGCGCGGACAAAGAATTAGCTGAACAAAGTGATCACGAGGAGGTGATACTCGCAAAAGATAAATCAAACACGCCTCACACAAGTCGTCTGATCGAATAACAAAAAATACAGATTCCAATTTTCCATAATAAGGAGAAGAGATACATGAAAACCAAAATTTCGCTGCTCTTCAGTATCTTCGTCATTGCCAGCGTGGTTCTGACCGCCTGCGGTACTCCCGCCGCCACGGAACCCCCGGCCGTCACCGAAGCTCCTGACGTGACTGAGACGGAGGCTCCGGACATCGAAGCCCCGGCCGCCTACAACCAGGCCCCCAATCTGCCGGATGGTCTTCCGCCCGTTGAAGAGCGTCTGCCCGACGAGCCGGTCGTCACCGAAGTAGTGGAATCCGTCGGCAAGTACGGCGGCACCCTCCACACCGCTTCCTGGTGGCCGGAAGTTGGCAACGTTCAACTGTACTTCGCAGTCGAAGCACCGATCAAGTGGAAAGCTGACCTGACCGGTTACGAACCTGCCCTCGTCGAATCTTACGAATGGTCCGAAGACGGCAAGACCTTTACTTTACACATGCGCCCCGGTCTGAAATGGTCGGACGGCGAGCCGTACACCAGCGCCGACTGGCAATACTGGTGGGAAGACTTCGCCCAGAATACCGATCAGAAGATCTGGACCATCCCCGCATATCTGCGCAACAACGACGGCACACCGATCACCATGGAATTCCCCGACGAATACACCGTCGTCTGGAAGGCCACCGACCGACCGCTCTGGATCGATCCGTACTTCATGGCTCAGGGCTTCTGGGAGTTTGCCAAGAACTTCATGAAACCGAAGCACTATCTCGAGCAGTATCATCCCGAGATCACGGCCGGCGCAACCTGGGAAGATTACACAAACATCGATAAATGGTGGCAGACCCCGGGTTACCCGTGCCTCTTTGCCTGGTGTCTGACCGAGCTGTCAGACGATGGCCAGCTCTACACCTTCGGCCGCAACCCCTACTACTGGCGCGTGGACACCGAAGGCAACCAGCTCCCGTACATTGACGAAATCCAGATCGAGATCGTCGCCGACGAGCAGACTCGTATTTTGAACTGCTCGCAGGGCAAGTACGATACCGCCTTCCGCATCTGCGGCGGCCCGAACGAGATCCCCTTCCTGTCGGACAATGCCGAGCAGGGTGAGTATCACTTCCTCGAGAACTACATGAACGGTGCCGGTGCCTGGCCTGGCTATATGGTCAACCAGTATTATGTTGAGGGCGGCAAGAACTACGAGAATGACACTCCTGAAAAGGCAACCGAGATCCGTGAACTGTTCCGCAATGCAACGTTCCGCAAAGCCCTCTCGGCCGGTTTCGATCGCGCCCGCGTGATCGACGTGGCCTGGGGCGGCATTGCCGAAGCAACAGGCGTGACCCTCAGCCCGCAGTCGTGGCACTTTGCCGGCACGGAAGGTCAGGCTGTGTACGACAAGTGGGCCAAGGCTGACGCTGCTTTCGACGCAGACGCAGCCAACGCCGCACTGGATGAACTCGGCATGACCAAAGGTGCCGACGGATTCCGCACCCTGCCCAGTGGTGAACCGTTCGAATTGGTGATCGATGTCACCGATTGGGGCGGCAGTCTCAAAGTGCAGGTCGATGCTGCCAATGAAATGGAGCAGCAGTGGGAGGCCAACCTGGGTCTGGCAGTCAGAGTCAACAACATCCAGGGTCAGCCGGATGTGGACACCCGCACGAATGAAGGCTATTACAT
This sequence comes from Anaerolineales bacterium, assembly GCA_049697155.1. Taxonomy (GTDB): domain Bacteria; phylum Chloroflexota; class Anaerolineae; order Anaerolineales; family Villigracilaceae; genus Defluviilinea. Next base: position 501 of record JBAVVF010000716.1, on the reverse strand, counting down.
GCTGCGCGGCGCCCATATCTCCGAGATCGACATCCTGACCTACCCCGACTGGCTGTTCCCGGTTGTCAACCGCTACATCTGGCCGCTCGAGGGCCGCTGGTTCGCCAAGGGCGGTGACGCCTGTACCGATCAGCCCGCGGAAGGCAATCCTCATCCGTGCGGCTTGAAGCCTGAAGATGGCAGCCCGGCTCAGCAACTGCAGGATCTGTACAACAAGGCTCGCGACACCGGAACCGAAGAAGGCCGCCACCAGGTCGTCTGGGATGCGATTAACGTCGTCATCGAAGAAGGCCCGTTTGTGATCGCGGTCGCCGGTGACCAGCCGATGCCGATCATCGTCAAGGATCACATGCGCAACATCCTCGACTTCGGCGTCGTCGGCCCATGGGCCCCCGCCACGCCTGGCAACCAGATTGCCTCCCAGTGGTGGATTGACCAGTAGTTTATTGTTTCCAAATGACAGTCAGTATCTTTAGCTGTCTACTCTAAGATGATCCAGGC
>JBAVVF010000715.1:0-12497 GCA_049697155.1 Anaerolineales bacterium | reverse complement strand
ACCGCACAGTCCACGTTTGTCCTGGAGTGCGCACTGGACGAATTGATCGAAACACTGGGCGATCATCCGGTTGATTTCCGGCTGCAAAACTGCATTGGGCCTCAGGAAAATTGTTTCCTCGGATATCCACTTGAGGACATGCTGGGTTATCCAAAGGTTCTGGAAACAATAAAGCCCTATTACCACCAGCTTGTTCAGGAAGCAGAGTCGTACAACGCAACCCACAATAATGGTCCATTACGGCGCGGGGTTGGGCTTTCGGGGATGTGGTATCGCTTCGGCAAGGCTGGCGCGCTGAATGTCGAAACCCATGCCGAGCTGGCTGCCGACGGACATTTCATCGTGTACTGTTCCGCGCCGGATTACGGCCAGGGGACGAACACGGTCATGAGCCAGATTGCCGCTGAGGCGTTTGGAGTGGATCGCGACCGGATCGAGATTGTCAACGCTGACACCGCCCGCGTGCCCAACAGCGACATTCAGGGTGCATCGCGGGCCACGTTCTTCGTCGGCGGCGCGGTGCAGAAGGTCGCGCAGGAGCTGCTGCAATCACTGTTCGGTGTCGCAGCGGAACTGTTGGATGTCCCGATGGACCAGCTCAGGCTGGAGTCGGACCGGGTGATTGCCAACGACAAAAGAAACCAGTCCATTTCCCTGGTTGAGGTGGGCCAGGAATTCGACCGCATTGGCAAGTCACGGCGTGTACAGGGTCGTTTCGATATAACCTCCTCACTGAAGGTCCAGCCGCGGCCCGAGTATGTGCCGCTCTTCGTCACGGGCGCGCAGGTTGCCGACCTGACCGTGGACATGGAGACCGGCATGGTGAATGTCCTGCGTGTGGTCGCCGCACACGATGTCGGCAAAGTCGTCAACCCCCTGGATGCGGCCGGGCAGATCGAGGGTGCGATCGTCATGGGCATCGGCGCGGCGCTGTCTGAGGAATACCTGCCCGGACAGACCACGGCGCTCAGCCAGTACATCGTCCCGATGGTCGGCTCCCTGCCGGAGATCAAAACGATCCTTATTGAAGTTCCCAGCCGGCTGGGACCGTATGGCGTGAAAGGCTTGGGCGAAGCAGCCATGCTTCCCACCACGCCGGCCATCATCAACGCGGTTTCCCGCGCGATTGGAACTCGCATCCGCTCCATTCCCGCCACCCCCGAGCGGATCGTTTCAACGATTCGAAAATCCAAATCCGCCACGGATAAACGCGGATGAACGCTGTTTTTTGTTCATCCTTTTCATCTGTGGTCAAAAAGCTAGCAACTAAAGGAGAATCACAACGATGACGTCCAACACGAACCCGCTGACAGGCGGGCTGCAGTTTCGCAAGCTATCTGACGAGAAGCTCGATCGCATCCATGCCGCCAGCCTGGAGATCCTCGAATGCACAGGCCTGCGTTTGTACGAGAAGGAGGCGCTGGAGCTTTTGAAGTCCAAGGGTGTCACAGTGGAGGACGGGAACCGCGTGCGCATCCCCTCCCACCTGGTGGAGTGGGCCCTGTCGACCGCGCCCAAGCAGACAGTTCTCTATGATCGTCACGGCCGGGAGGCGATGAACATGGAGGGGTACAACATGTTCTACGGCACCGGCTCGGATTGCCCGAACGTGATCGACCTCCACACCGGCGAACGCCGCCCCGGCGTCCTGCAGGATGTGGTGGATGCGACGGTCGTCTGCGATGCTCTTCCAAACATCGACTTCCTGATGTCGTTTTGTATCGCCAATGATCTGGATCAGCAAACCTATGACCGGCACCAGATGCAGATGATGCTCAAGCACAGCACCAAGCCCATCCTGTTCGTCACGCTGGACTTCGCCGGCTGTGTGGATGCCATCAAGATGTCCGAGGCGGTGGTCGGCGGGGCGGAGGCTTTGCAGGCAAGGCCGCTTTGCGCCTGCTACATCAACGTCAGCAGCGCGCTGCGTCACAACGAAGAGGCTCTGCAAAAGCTGCTCTTCATGGCCGAGAAAGGTTTGCCGACGACCTATACTCCCGTCGTGCTGCGCGGCGCGACCGGGCCGATCACCGCAGCCGGGGCCATCGCCCTGGCGAACGCCGGTGAGTTGGCCGGCCTGGTCATTTCCCAGATCAAACGGGAAGGCGCGCCCGTCATTCTGACCGGCGGCGTTAACGACATGCTCGAGATGCGGACCGCCATCGACTGCTATGCAGACCCGACCAACCGCGCCATGCTGGTGGAGATGGCCCATCGCTACGGCCTGCCGATCTTCGGGCTGACGGGCTGCAGCGATTCCAAGCTGCCGGACGAACAGGCCGCGGCCGAGGCGGCGCTTTCCATCCTGCTCGAAAGCCTGGCCGGCGCGCAGATGGCGCACGATGTGGGTTATCTCGACAGCGGCATGACGAACTCGATCGAGCAGATCGTCATCTGCGACGAGATCATTGCCTACACCAAACACTTCATGAAGCCAGTGGAAGTCAATGAAGAGACCCTGGCCCTGGACGTGATCGACCAGATCGGCCCGGACGGAGATTTCATCAGCAGCAAGCATACCCACAAGCACTTCCGGGAAGATTGGTATCCCAAGCTCTTCGAGCGGCGCAACTACGATGGCTGGAAGAAAGCCGGCGGCAAGACCATGCGCCAGCGCGCTCAGGAAAAGGCACTGGGCATTCTCGAACAGCATAAACCGGAACCTCTGCCGCTCGACGTAGAGGAAAAGCTCGCTGAGATCGTCAGGCAGGCAGGTTCGTAGAACAGAATTGTTTGTACAACTTCGCTGTTTATCGAATCTGTAAGTAAATGATGGTTGGCATCCCAAGTGATGACATTCATCCCGTTTACACGTGTTACTAGACAATCTACAATTCGCTTTTGGGATGATAGCCGGCGCATCCAACTGTCACAGTCGGATGCGCCTTTTGTTTCATCCCTCTGATGGCACAAAACCAGCCGGACAGAATATGTTAAAACACAATACCGCTTATACCCTCTCGATCCTTATTGCCGTTCTTGCCGCCATCGCCTCTGCAGGCGGGCTGTTCCTGAATGGCTTATATCGCGATAATCTCTTTGTCGTCTCAGCCTGGAAAGGCAATGACCTCATCACGCTCTTTGTCGCGGTCCCAATTCTGGTCGCGGCACTGATCTTATCCGAACGCGGCTCGCTCAAGGCCCGGCTGGTCTGGGTCGGCGTGCTGGATTACATGCTCTACAACTATGCCTTCTATCTTTTTGGGGCAGTCTTCAACTGGTTCTTTTTACTTTACGTTGCCCTGCTGGGACTCTCCATCTTCGCGCTGATCTTTGCATTGATCCAGCTCGATGTGGGCGGGATCAGTCAGCGCGTCCACCCGCGCATGCCTGTCAAAGTGATCGCGGCATACATGCTGTTCGTCGCCGCCGGTCTGACTCTGATCTACGTGGCCCAGTCACTTGGATTTATCTTCACGGGCGAGATCCCGTCCATCGTCGCAATGAGCGGGCATCCCACCAGCATCGTTTTCGCCCTCGACCTGACACTCCTTGTTCCGGTCCTCCTCCTGGGTGGGGTCTGGATTTTGGGACGCAAGCCCTGGGGCTTTGTGCTCGCGGGAATTTCCACCGTAAAGGGACCGCTCTATACCCTGGTCCTGACGGCGGGTTCGCTCTGGGCCGCGAATGCCGGCGTGGAAGGTGTGGGAGGCGAAGTGCCGTTATGGATCACATTGACCGTGCTCGGCCTGATCGCGGCCGGACTCTTTTATGCCAACATCCAGGCAAATCAATAAAGTCTGGCATAGTCTGCAGCTGTTTTGGAATTTTTGCGAAGGAGAAATCATCTCATGAATAAATCGAAAATGGAAACCGACGTACGCTGGAAGGCTTTCTACCGGCTCGCGGGCGTGACGGCCCTGCTGATCGTGCTGGTTGGACTTACAGATACAGTCACTTCGATGCTGGGCGGAGCCGTCCACGAAAACAGCAGCGTCAGCATCACGGATTGGTTCGCGCTGTTCGCGACCCATCCTTTGAATGCCCTTGGCAACCTTGGTCTCTTCAACATCCTGACACTCAGCTTCGGGATCCCATTGTATCTGGCGCTCTTCAACCTTCACCGGGAGGACAACCCATCCTTCGCAGGGCTGGCCGCGCTCCTGTTCGTGATGGGAACGACCATTTATATTGCCAGCAACACCGTCTTTTCCATGCTGGCGCTCAGCAGCCAGTATGCCCTGGCGACCGAGGCTCAGAAGCCCCTGCTCGAGGCAGCCGGTCGCGCGCTCCTGGCCCAGGGCGCGGACCTCACCCCAGGCACGTTCATGGGGTTCCTCTTCAGTCAAATCGCCGGCTTGATGATGGCGCTTGTGCTCCTGCGCGGCAGGATCTTCAGCAAGGTCACCGGCTGGCTGGGAGTCGTTGGTTTTGCCGTGATGCTGGTCTTCTTTTCGGTGGCCGCCTTCATCCCGACGCAATTCAATACAGCCATCATGATCTCCGCTCCGGGCGGATTGCTGCTCCTGGCCTATAACATCCTGCTGGCGCGCAGACTGTTCCAGCTCGCCAGCCAGGGAGCATAAGCAATGTCTGGCCTTGGTCACCTTGCTGCCGGGTTTGCAGCCAAGCCGGCTGCGTCTCAAATTCCACTCTGGGCCTTACTGGTCGCCAGTGAAACAAACGAGATTGTCTATTTTCTATTCACTGCTATCGGATTGGAAGAAAAAGCAGTTATGACGATGAGTCTCACGGAGGGCGTCAGGTATCTGACCCCGGCTTCGAACCCCTGGTCGCATGGACTGTTCATGTCCGTCGTCTGGTCATTGGCCGCCGCGGCGCTTGGTTTCCTGCTCTATAAGGATCGCCGCAGCGCGCTCATTCTGGGAGGAGTCGTTTTCAGTCACTGGATCCTGGACTTCCTGATGCATTCCAATCTCCCGCTGTTGTTCGAGGGCTCGCCCGTGGTGGGGCTCGGCCTGGAGAACTCCGGACCTGGATTTATCTTCATAACAGTCTTTGATCTCGTGATCCTGACTGCAGCCATCGTCCTCTACTTCCGCTCGCGGAAACAACAACACAAGAAAGCGTAACGACAATGAGCGAAAAGATACTTGTCACATATGCCAGCCGCTTCGGCTCGACCGCAGGTGTCGCGGAAGCCATCGGCAAAACACTGTCTGAGTCCGGCGCGCAGGTGGACGTCCTGCCCATGCAGGCTGTGAAAGATATTTCTGCGTATCGCGCCGTGGTGGCCGGCAGTGCCATCAACGCCGGCGAGTGGCTGCCGGAAGCCATGCACTTTGTGCGTGCCCACCGGTCCGAGTTGCAGAGCAAACCCTTCGCGGCGTTCCTGGTCTGCATGACCCTGACCATGCGCAACGCGCAGCAATATCGCGGTCACGTGTCCACCTGGCTGGAGCCCGTCCGCACGCTGGTCCACCCCGTCAGCGAAGGACTCTTCACCGGCGCGCTCGACATCGCCAGGATCCCCTCCTTCGGTGACAGGCTCAAGTTCCGCATCAGTGTGCTGATGGGTGTCTGGAAGGCCGGCGATCACCGCGACTGGAACGCCATCCGGGCATGGGCAGCGGAGTTGAAGCCCCTCCTGGCCCGCTGATATCGAACAAGGATTACTAATGAGAGTTATTCACATAATTGCGATTGTGCTGGCTGCCCTCGTTTTGATCGGATGGATCGGCTTGCAGGTCAAACCGAGAGCGTTCGCCATGCCATCTTTGCCTCAAGCAGAGCAGAAAACAGTTCCCCGTCCGGCAGGCCTGCCAGAGCCCGTCGAACGTTTCTACCGGACTGTTTACGGCGAGGAGATCCCGGTCGTCGATACCGTGGTCATCACCGGGCGCGGCCGGATCCGTCCCTTTGGCGTCTGGCTCCCGGCCCGCTTTGTCATGATCCACAACACGGGCCGGGACTACCGGCACTACTTCGAAGCGACGTTCTTTGGCTTGCCCTTTATAAGGGTCAATGAAGGTTATGTGGATGGCGAAAGCTTCTTCGAAAGCCCGATGGGCACCTATTACAACGATCCGAACAGCAACCAGGGCGCCAATCTGGCACTGTGGGCCGAGGGCGGCTGGTTCCCCTCGATCTGGGTGACCGATCCGCGCGTCCGCTGGGAAGCGGTGGACGAAAACACCGCGCTGCTGTTCGTGCCCTTCGAAGATGTCCAGGAAACCTTCGTCGTACGCTTCAACCCGCAAACCGGCCTGGTGGACATGATGGAAGCCATGCGTTTCCAGGCACCTAACGATAAGGAAAAGGTGCTCTGGATCACAAGTTCATCGAAAGATCGCTCAGTTGACTACGCCACCTGGCTGGATGCCGGCAAGCCCTGGGCGGCACTTTCGCTTGAAGAGATCGTCTTCAATGCCGACGTGAGCGAATACATCCGGGCGCGAGGACAATAACAATATTAGAGAGTCCAGAACGCCTACGCGCAGCACTGGAAGTTCGCTCCTGAATCAAAGAGGTCTGGCAAATTGCCAGACCTCTTTGATTCCATTTTCCAGGAACCAGCTGTTACGGTCCGCTGACCGTCGGGTAGCCGGCCGCTCTCCATTGAGTCACGCCGCCGGCCATGCTGGTGACCTGCGTGAATCCTGCGTCCAGCAGGATGTCGCGTCCCTGCGCGCTGCGATTGCCCGAGCGGCAGACGACGACGATCTCCCGGTCGCGCGGCAGTTCATCGACGCGCGCCGCCAGCTCACCGAGCGGAATCAGCGTCGAGCCGGGGATGTGGAATTCATTCCACTCCTCGGGCTGGCGTACATCCAGGATGAACGCGCCGGAGTCTCGTTCCGCGGCAGCCTGCTCTACCGAGATCTCGCGCGGATATGCTGCGGTCTCGGCTCCTCCCCGGGTGGTCAACGCGACGGCGGACACCCCCAGGATAAGCAGGGCGATGATGCCCCAAAGCAAAGGATTATTCTTTTTCGTTTGGCGTGCCTTACGGCGTGCATGTTTTGCCATTGTTGATTTCCTTCAATCAGATGATTATGGACGTTCCAGTTCGAGGCCGCTGTACATCCACGCGCCTGTCCCGCCGGAAACGTTGTAGACGGTCTTGAAGCCTTTTTGACCGAGCAGCGCCGCCGCCGACTGGCTGCGGTTGCCGCTGGCGCAGATGACGGCCACGGGCTTCTGCGGATCGAGCTCGCTCAGGCGCGCCGACAACTGGCCAAGCGGGATCAGCACCGCGCCAGGGACGTGTCCCTGGCGGTATTCCCAGGGCTCGCGCACATCGACGACGGTCGGGCAATCCCCGTTCGTGCAGTTTTGCAGGATCTCGTGCAGCTCCTTCGGCTCCACATCATGGATGTCGCCGGCCGCGATCGGAAGTCCCATCTTCTCCCAGGCTTCCAGGCTTTCGGCAAGGTAACCAACAACGTTGTCGTAGCCAACCCGCGCCAGGCTGTAGACGACCTGCTCGTAGTCGGAGGGATCCGCCAGCAGCAGGATGATCGGCACCTCGGGCGGGAACACAAACCCAATGCGATTGCTCAACTGCGGATCTGCTTCGAGATGCACCGAGCCGGGGACGTGCGCCGCGACGTAGGCATCCTTCGAACGGGTATCCAGAAGCCCCGCGCCGCGCTGGAAGTGTGGGATCGCCTCCTGGATGGACAACGGCTTGCTCTCAACGTTTCCAAGTGGTCTGGGCCCTTTGCGGTTCATGGCCTTGATACGCTTGTGATTGCCGGGCTGCTCGGGCAGGTCGCTGACCGCGAAGAAGACGAAGTCCTCCTGTTCGCGCGGGGCCAGCGCCGGGTTGTATTTGCGTTCGAAGCCCAGCGTGGTCGAACGCATGGAGCCGATCGACTTTCCGCACAGCGAGCCGGCGCCATGCCCGGGATAGACCAGCAGGCCGTCGTTCAGCGGTAATATTTTCTTGAACAAACTCTCGTACATGTCGCCTGCCAGCCCGCGCGCAGCTTCCGCACCGACCAGGTCCGGGCGCCCGATGTCGCCGACGAACAATGTGTCGCCGGTCAGCGCCAGCCAGGGTTCCTGGGCGCGGGTGGTATCCGAAACCAGCAGTGTGATGCTCTCGGGGGTATGTCCCGGCGTATACAGGACGCGCAAACGGATGTTGCCCAGCTCGATCACGTCGTCGTGGCGTAAAGTCTTGTGGGGATATTCCGCGCCACCGGCCTCATGGACGTAAATGTCCGCACCGGTGCGCGCCGCCAAATCGGTGTTGCCTGAAACATGATCGGCATGCAGATGCGTCTCGATGATGTGCGTGATCTTCAGCCTGCGGTCGTCCGCGGCATCCAGATACTTCTGGACATTCCGGTCCGGATCAATGACCGCCGCGATCCCCTGCGCCTCGCACCCCACAATGTAGGAGGCACACCCCAGACCCTCCACAAAGAATTGTTTTGTGAACATATGTTATCTCTCCTGAACCATCTAAAGGATTTTTGAAAAATTATCGAAGATCAAAAAGATCGCTACTACAATCACGAACGCTGCAAAAGTCTTCTGCAGTCTCGAAGCCGGGATTCGCCCGGAAAGTTTCGTACCTGCGAACGTCCCGACCAGCCCGGCCGCGGCAAAGGTCAACGTGAGAATAAGATCGAATGAACCCAATCCTGCGTGACCGAGGAAGCCGGCCGCGCTGTTCATGGCGATCACCACCAGCGAGGTTCCCACCGCCACCTGGACCGGCAGGCCCACCAGCATCACCAGCGCCGGGACGATCAGGAACCCTCCGCCCACGCCCAGCACGCCCGTGAGAAGTCCGACTCCGGCTCCGCTGGCCAGGACGAGCGCGATCGGCTTTGCCGAATAGATCGGCTCACTGTCAGGGCTGCGACGGAAGAACAGCATCACGCCGATGACGAGCATCAGCAGTCCGAAGATCAGCAGCAGAACCGCGGGCGGCCATTGACTGGAAATGTTCACTGACAGATAGGATGCCAACATCCCCGCGCCGCCAAAAGTAAGTGCCACCTTCCAGTCCATCGTTCCCTGGGCCCGGTGGAAGAGCGCCCCGACGAGACTGTTCGCGCCCACGATCGCCAGCGATGTGGTCACGGCAGCTTGCGGCGTTTGTCCGACAAGATAGACCAGGGCCGGCACGGTCAGGATGGAGCCGCCGCCGCCCAGCAGACCGAGCAGGAGTCCGATCCCAAACCCCAGCGCCAGCTCGAGCGGGACCACTACGCCGCGTCCCCTTTTTTGACCGGCAGCTTGCCCTGCCGCCAGGACAGCATCCCGCCCCTCAGGTTGGCCGCGTTGAACCCGGCCCTGACAAGCATGCGCGTGGCAGAGCCGCTGCGGTTGCCCGAGGCGCAGACAGCGACGATCTCCCGGTTTTGAGGCAGCTCGTGCAGCCGGCCGCCCAGCTTATTCAGGGGAATCAGCTTTGCGCCGGGGATGTGTCCAGTCCGGTATTCATCCGGCTGGCGGACGTCGATCACGAGCGGGCGCCTGCCATTCTTCAGTTTTTCGTTCAATTCCAGGGGATTTACGGTCGAAACAGGTTTCCCAAAAAGCATCTCAAATAAATTCATCTCACGGTGCTCCAATTCTTGGTATCAAGTATTAGATGCGCAATGCCCGGAAAAGTTGCAAAGATCACCCGGTATCTAACTGAACTGTAAGCCCACACTTCCTGTCCTATTTTATAATCCCTTCCATGTTGACGTACCTGCAGAACCTGATCCGGTTGACGCGCGGCGACTTCACGCTCACCCCGCGCCTGGCGGTGTATTACGTGACCATGCAGTGCAACCTCAACTGCACCTACTGCGAAGACTTCGGCTCACGCCGCAACCACCAGGTGACCCCCGCTCCCCCGCTCGAAGATGCAAAGAAAATCTTGAGCGTCATCCGTACCGGGGTCGACCGCCTCTGGCTGACCGGGGGCGAGCCGTTGATGTATCCGGAGATCCCGGAACTGCTGGCATATGCGCGGGAGGAGCTGAATTTCCGCGAGATTAGTTTGATTACGAATGGGACATTGCCTGGGACACGACAAAATCTCACCACGGAGACCACCGCGAACACGGAGAAGAAACGTTTAAAAAGCTCCGTGGACTCCGTGCTCTCAGTGGTAAAGAATCTCGATCGCCTCATCATCAGCCTGGATGCCATCGACCCGCAGACCTTGAACAGCGTCAGCGTGCCGGAGGCGTACGCGGAGACGGTCATCGCGAACGTGCGCGCCGCCGCGTCCCTGCAAAAGGCTCACAACTTCAAATTGATCCTCAACGCGGTGATCACCCCCGAGACCCTGCCGAACATGGAAAGTCTGCTGGCTTTCTGTATCGAGAACAATGCCTGGATTTCCCTCTCTCCGCAGTCTGTGAACAATATGCCGCGCTATGAGCTGGTCACCTCGCCTGAATATCGCGCCTTCATTGAAAAGATCATCCAGCTCAAGAAGCAGGGCGCGCCGATCCTGGGAAGTTATTCCTACTTCAGGATGCTTATCGATCAGACGCCTTACGAATGTTATCCGACCCTCGTGCCGCGGGTCCTCCCGGACGGCTGGCTGACCTATCCCTGCCGGCCCATGGAAAAGGCCGGCGGCGAACAGGGCGGACGGGCGGTTAATCTGCTGGAGGTGCAAACCTGGAAGGAAGCCTGGAAGATCGCGACAGAGATGTACGGCGCTGCACCGACTTCATGCGTTTCCTGTTTTCAGCAGTGCTATGCCGAACCGTCGCTGATGCAGGCGCGTCCGTTTGAATACCTGGCCGAACGATTGCGTGGAAATGATGTCAGTGCATACTCGCCGGGGTAAGAATAATGCTAACCACGGAGACACGAAGACACGGAGCTTTTTAAATCTCTGTGTCTTCGTGTCTCCGTGGTAAAAAGGTTTTCAATGAGCAACTGTGATGTCGTTATTATCGGCGGAGGTGTAGCCGGCCTGAGCGCGGGACTGCATCTGGCCGAGCGCGGACTGCATCCGTTGATCCTGGAAGCCGATGAACGATTCATTGGTGGAAGACTGGCAGGCGGGGAAACGATCAAGGTCGGCGAATATTCCTTTCGCCTCGAGCACGGCATGCACGGCATCTGGTCGCAGTATCGAAACCTGCAGGCCATGCTGGCACGCCATAATCTGCGCCCGGTCTTCGTCCCGGCTCAGGAGGAGAACTGGATCTACAAAGCCGGTACGTTCGTCGGCACGGCCGCGGTGGGATCTGCGATCCGGCGCTCGGTCGTCCCGCCGCCTCTCCATTACCTGCAGCTGTTCCTGCGCGGACGATTCCTGTGGATGCTCGACATCCGCGACTGGGCGTCGCTGTTCAGCGTCTGGGCGGGATTGATCATGGCGGTCGGCATCGATCCGTTTGGAGAAAACCAGCCCATGGAAGGCATGACCCTCGGCGATATGACAAAGAAGTGGTCGCCGGCGCTCAAGTCGTTCTTCCTCGGGCTGGCCCGCAACGGACTCTCGAGTCACCCGGACGAAGTGTCCATTTCCGGCTTCATCGCCTTCCTGCGTTTTTACACGCTCCTGCGCCGCGACGCCTGGATGTTCACCTATCTGCCCGAAGACGGCGGGACGAGCATCTGCGAGCCGCTCGCAGCGCGGATCCATGAGCTCGGAGGCCGCGTCCGGCTCGGGTCACGCGTGCAGCAGGTCGCCAGGGACGGCGATTGCTGGCGCGTGACGTGGGAAACGGGCGCGGGCGAAGAATCCGCTTCGACGGAGCAGGTCATCCTGGCAACCGATTCCAACAACGCCCGGAAGATCCTGCATGCAAGTTTCGGGGAAAGTGCAGACAGTTTGTTTTTCCCGCGCGCCCTGTCGAACGCGGTCATCCGCCTGTGGTTCGACGCCAGGCCGCGCCCGACGGCCGAGGCGGGAATCTTCACCGGCGATTTCACGATCCATAATTATTTCTGGCTCGACCGCATCTCCAACCCGTTCCGGCGCTGGGCGCGTGAGACGAACGGCAGCGCCCTTGAAGTGCATGTCTACGGTCCGCCCGAAACGCTGGCCCAGCCCGATGTAATCCTGCTCGCGCAGGCCATCAAGGATGTGGAGCGAGCCTGGCCCGAGCTGCGCGGTCATCGCATCGGGCAGCACCTGCAGAGGAACCCCGAGACCCATACCCTGCCTGCGGTGGGACCCAGGGCAAAATATCTGGGAATCGAAACGCCGTGGACGAACCTGTTCTGCGCCGGGGACTGGGTCAGGCATCCCGCGCCGGCCTTCTTCCTGGAGCGGGCGTGCCTGACCGGTATCGAAGCGGCCAACGCAGTGCTGGCGGCGCGCGGTCTGCAGAGATGGACGCTGCTGGAGTACCTGCCTCCGGAGCCGTTCGTGGGCTGGATCGAAAAGCTGATGAAGGCGGGGAGAAAAAAGAGAAAGCAGCGGAAGTCATAGGATCTTTGCCGCGAATGTACGCGAATTGTCGCGAAGATTAGCGAATGCAAATGTCAGTTACTAGAGTGTGTATGCAAAATCGCCAATTCTTTCAGCCATGCTCCCAGCGCCGTCCCCGGCGCTGGAAAACCTCGAGAATCGCCGCCGAGGACGGCGGCGGGAGCAGAGGTGAACAAAGCACAAT
>JBAVVF010000714.1:0-2123 GCA_049697155.1 Anaerolineales bacterium | reverse complement strand
GTGCAGAAGATTGCACCAGAGTTCCTGCGCAGCCTCGAGAACCTTCTGGTCATGAGGTAGTCCAAGAGTCTTGTACTCTTCGAGGGTTAACAACGCTGCCTGGGCGTGCTGGATGGCATAGAAGATCCCGTCGATGCCTGTGTCGAGACAGGCTTCCACGAAGCGACGGGTCGTTTCCGCGATGGTGGTAAGCCCTTTCAGCACGGCTTCGGGATACAGACGCAGGTGCGCGAGCAGGGTCTCGCCGCCGGCCAGATTCTTGGCCTGTGCCAGCGGGCTGAAGATCGTCTGGAGCAGGGGAGTGTCCGGACCGAGCTCGGCGCGGATGAAACGCAGACAAGCCAGTTGTCCCGCGAGATGCGGGGCGGTCGGGTCCAGCGCCGGCAGCCTTTCCCAGTCGCGCGGGTCATGGATGATGCGTTTGGTGTACTGCCGCGTGCCTTCCGTGTGCCCGCGCCATTCATCTTCCACGCCCCAATCCTTTGCGCAAAACGACGAGGCCGGCGTGACCTTCACGAGGTCAAAGTCATATGTGCGCTGGAAATGCAGCGTGGCCTCCGCCAGCGATTTCGGGTCCTGATCGTCCACGGGGAAGTGGCGCCAGAGAGCGACCGGCGGGCGGCCCAAAGTTTCCTGATTGAGACAAGCCTGGATAAGTTCTTTGTGAGTAGTCATGGGATTTGTTTGATCACACAAAAGACTGCATTGCCGTGTCCAACCTGCAAAATGGGCGGTGCCTCTTTGAAGACGCGGCGGTCTTCGTTCGTGCGCGTATTGACGAGAATATAATCGCCCGGTTTTACCTCAGCCAGCGCGCCGCGCAGTTCATGGACGCTGGTGTTTTCATCTGCATAGTATGCGGCGATATACGCTTCGCGATGGACATAGAGATTGATTGGGCGATTCGTGCTTTGGTTCAGGGTTTCCACGGCTTCCTTATAGCAGGTCAGCCAGTAATCTGTCTCATAGTGGCGGAAGGCGCCGCTTGTGCCTCCGAGGAAGGAATTGTAATAGGTATATTCGTAGGGGTGAAGCTGGATGATCCCGGCGATGCCCGGCAAAAGAAGAAGCACTATTGAGCCTGCGCGTAGCCAAATTGGAAAAGATCGCTTGATAATGAATTCGAATGCAAATCCGGTAAAAATAAAAATGGGCGGCAGGATAAAAAGAAAATGACGCAAGCCGTCATACATGGCGGGCCGGCGCAGCAGCACGTAAGCAATCAGAATAACGAACCAGAGCAGGATGAGCGTCAGGGACAGGACCTCTTTGCGCCTCAGCACCGCGAGAACATGAAAAGGCCGTATGGTGTTCTTGGTTCTTTGTCTGGAGAATTTCAGGTATCCGGCTGCCAGGCCGAAGAGAAACAGGAGCCAGACCGGCTCCGTGAGAGTCGTCGTGAGCATAAAAGGCAGATAGCGGTGCGGCAGTTCCCCGGCGCGATACACCTCTCCGCCAAACAGCACGGAAAGATTGGTCGGGTTATCCGACATCAGAAGGAAGACTCTCGTGAAATGCGGAATTGGATCTTCCCAGAGGAAGGGCCAGGTGATGAACATGGCAAGGATCGCGAGCAAAGCGTAGAGGCTTAGAGGTGGGATAAACCGCATGATCTGTTTGCTGAACCTTGAAAGGGCGTAAATGCCGACGAGCAGGCCCGCCAGCGGTCCCAGCACCCGGATGGAGGTTGTGATGCCCAGGCTGACGGCAGCCAGGACCAGCATGGTCAACCTTTGTTTATTGGTAGTTGCTTCATTAGCAAGCGTGTCCACCATCTCGAAACCCAGGCAGACCGAAGCCAGGAAGAAACTCAGGAACGGCGCATCCTTCGGATTGATGAACGCATGTCCCCACAGGAGCGGCTGCCACGAAAACAGCAGTGCGGCCGTGAGCGCGGCGGAAGGCTTCATCCAGCGCGATGCCAGGCGATAAAGGAAGTAAATGCCGAGTTGAAAGAAAAGGAAATTGACCAGGTGCCAGGCGGAGGCCTGGTCCAGGCCGAGTGCCTCCAGCAGGTAAACCGGTTCACGCGCCAGCAGCAGGTAGGCAGGCCCGCGCGTCTTGTGGTCATCGCCGCTCGAGCCGTAGGACTGACTGACGTCGAAGCTTCCGCTGAACCATTC
>JBAVVF010000713.1:0-10520 GCA_049697155.1 Anaerolineales bacterium | reverse complement strand
AGGACGTGAAGCGCGAGCTGCTCGTCAGCGTGGAACTGTCCAGGCAGGCCGGGATCGAGGAATCGCACATCATCCTGGATCCCGGGATCGGCTTCGGAAAGACTCGCGAGCATAATCTCGAGCTGATCGACCGGCTCGACCAAATCCGGGCCCTGGGGTTTCCAATCCTGTTAGGACCATCCCGCAAATCATTCATCGGCTTTACACTTGACCTGCCCGCCGACCAGCGCGTGGAAGGCACGGCCGCGACGGTCGCGGTGGGTATCGTGCGCGGCGCCGACATCATTCGCGTGCACGACGTCCGGGAAATGGCGCGTGTTGCAAAGATGACGGATGCAATTGTAAGATCATCTGTCATTGCGAGGAGGGCATAGCCCGACGAAGCAATCTCACGCTCAGTAACATGGGAGCCTCTATGTTCAGCGATTACGGCAGGGAACTCTTACGCAGGGGAATCATCGACGCCAAGGCCGGCGAGAGGGAAAGCGCCCGGCGTTACCTGGACCGCGCCGTTTACGTCAGCGGCGATCACGACGTGCTCGCCGAAGCCTGGTTCTGGATGAGTCAGGTGCTGGACGAGGCGGGGGAAAAACGCCAGGCCCTCGAAAACTGCCTGGCTCACGACCTGCAGCACGCCCGGGCCCGCCGCGCCCTGGCCATCCTGGATGGCAAGCTCAAAGCCGATGAGCTGATCGACCCCGACCATCTGCCGCCTGCGCCGCAGGGTTTGCACGAAGTGGATGCCAGGCGTTTCATGTGCCCGAAGTGCGGCGGGCGGATGAGCTTTGCCCCCGATGGGCAATCCCTCCTCTGTGAATATTGTTCGCGCAACCAGAAGTTCACCGCCCAGCCCGGCACTGCCGACGAGAAGGATTTCATCATTGCCATGGCCACCGCCCGCGGGCATGGCAGGCCGCTCAACCAGCAGGTCTTCCACTGCGAAGGCTGCGGCTGCGAATTCATCCTGCCGCCAAATCAGATCTCATCCACCTGCGTCTATTGCGGCTCACCGCATGTGGTCGATTGGGAATCCGAGGAGGAACTGCTTGCACCCGACGGGGTCATCCCGCATGCCTTCAACCAGAAACGTGCCATCCAGCTTCTCATCGAATGGGTGGAGTCAAATCAGATTAAGCCTGAAAAACAAGTCGAGTTGCCCCGCGGCGTCTACCTCCCGTTATGGACATTCGATCTGGGAGGAGAAATCGATTACGTCGGTGTAACAACTGTTGAAGACGATGATTTCTCCTTCGGTAGCAAGCAGACCAGCAGGATTCAAGGGCGAAATTTTTATCCCGTCCAGGTGAATGACATCCCGATCCCTGCCTCGCGCAAGCTGTCCGCCGTCTTCCTGAAGCTGATCCCCACCTTCGTGTTAAAAGCCGTGAAACCCTACGACCCGGCATATCTGGCCAGCTGGCCGGCCGAAGTGTATGACATCCCGATGGCGGAAGCCTCGCTGGACGCGCGCAGCCAGACATTCAAGCATTACAAGAATGATCTGCCCAATTTACTGGCGCCAATAAATATCATTTCCACTTCATCCGCCAAAATGACCGTCGAATCGTTCCGCCTCAACCTGCTGCCCGTCTGGGTGACGGAGATTCCCTTCGGCGGGCGCCTGCACCTCGTCCTGATCAACGGTCAGAACGGCGCGGTCGCAAGTGATCTGCCGGAGAAGCCGGACAAACCCGGCGGATTGATGGAATATCTGGCTGATTTACTGGACTAAGCTCTAGCCACATCCAACAAACTCAATGAGGAGGAATGCGCCATGATCGAAGAGGAAGAGTTCTTTTCCCCCAACCATAAACGTCTGCTGAGCATTGCAGTCTGGGCAAAGTATCTGGCGTGGGTGGTACTTGTTGTTAATATTCTTTGGGCCATAGGTACATATACTGAAAAACAAACTGTTTTCTTGTACTATGGAGAAGCATCGATGTATGGGGCTCACAGCTTTATACGTTTTTTGAAACAAGTTCCTTCTTATGCTCTTAGTGTTTTTATTGAAATCCTCGGTATTGCCCTTCGCGGCGTCGTATATTTTTTGATCCTCAAGGGAGTATCTCTAGGACTAAATATGATCGTCGAAACAGACATTAATTACAGAGAACAAAAGGGAGGTACGGAATGAGCAATCTTCGTGAACAGATTCGGGACAGGATGAACCTCAGAGAGACAGAGGAATTGCTTGAAATCTGGCGAAACAACCAGCGGTTTGAATGGTCTGATGATGCATTCGGAGTTATCGAAGAGATTTTAAAACAACGCGGTGTGGATATCCCGGAGCAAAATGAGCCGGTCTACGAAAACCAGGAGGAGGCAGAGGAAGAAAATGTCGAAGACTACAGTTTTAGTGATGAAGGATTAAGCATCATCGATGACGAGAATTCTCCCGATTTTTATGACCCCTTCGATGTGTTGCTAACAACAAAACGAATTGATTGGATAGCAAAAGTGATGATTGTATTTACGATCGTATACAACATTATATACTTTCAGACATTCATGGGGATTGTGCAGTCTTATTTTTTCAGAAATCCAAACTCGGTACTTGTTTATATCCTTACCATTCTACTCATAGCTGTAAGTTCAGCAGTTGGTGTTGTGGCCGTTTATTTCCCGTTGAAAGCACTTGCCTACGTCCTGCGCATCCTCATGGAGATGGAATTCAGAAGTCGGAAAGGCATCTAACCTTCTTCCTTCTTCCCTCTTTCTTCTTTCTTCTCTTCCCCTGTTTTTCCCTTTGTGAACTTTGGGTCCTTTGTGGTTAAATAGACCCATGCCTTCAATGTTACCGATCCTGCGTGCCCGCCGCGAGCGCCGACTGGCCCGCCAGCATGCCAGCGCCTCACGCAGACGCAGCGGACTCCTCAGCCTGGGTATCCTCATTTCGCTTTTCCTGGCGGCATGCCTCCTTACCACTGCATTCTTATATGGCAACCTGACGCGCGATCTGCCCTCGATCGAGATTCTCCCGCAGCTGCTCAACCCGCCGGATGGACTTCTTCTGCAGCCCACGCGCATCTACGACCGGACGGGGGGAAATGTCCTGTTTACGTTTGCTCCGAACGAGGCGCCGCGCCGCTACGTTCCGCTCGGCGACACCAATCCCCAGCATCTTCCCCAATCCCTGGCGAATTCGGTCATCGCCATCTCCGATGCGCGCTTCTGGCGGCATGCCGGCTATTCGTTCGCGGGTCTAACCAACCCGGAGAGTCATCCCACCCTCGCCCAAAGGCTGGTCTTCGACCTGCTGCTGTTCGATGAGCCGCCTTCCCTGCAGCGCGCCCTGCGCGAGCGCATCCTGGCCGCGCAGATCACCGCGCAGTACGGACGTTCACAAGTCCTCGAGTGGTATCTCAACTCGGCGCACTTCGGTCGTTACGCGTTCGGCGCGGAAGGCGCCTCCCAGCTTTATTTCGGGAAGTCTGTGACGGAGCTGACGACTTTTGAAGCCGCGATCCTGGCCGGCGTGAGTGACTCGCCGAGTCTGAATCCGTACGACGCGCCGCAGACGGCCCTGCAGCGCGGGCGTGAGACGGTTGAATTGCTGAAGGCTCAGAGACTCCTGTCGGATGAAGCAACAGAGAACGCCCTGGGCGAATCTCCACTCTTCCAGGCTCCGCCTCCGGCCCGGCCGCAGTTTGCGTCTGCCTTTACAAACCTGCTCCTGGCCCAATTGGATTCCCGGTTCCCGCGGGCCCGCATCGAACGCGGCGGGCTGACGATCATCTCCACCCTGGATTATGACCTGCAGAAGGGGGCCTCCTGTGTCACCGCGTTTTACGCGGCCCGGCTGGCCGGCTTGCCTGATCCGGTCCTTGAATGTGAGGCGCTGCGATTCCTGCCGGCCCTGCCGCCCGGCATCCTGGTGGAAGGCTCCTCCACCAGCGCGCTCATCACCGATCCCAAGACAGGACAGATCCTGGCAGTCGTCGGGGAGACCTTTCGAGCGCAGGAAGCACCTCTGATCGGGGCACACAATCCCGGGTCCGCGCTGGACGCGTTCGTCTATCTGACGGCTTTTACGCGCGGTCTGAGTCCTGCCTCGCTGGTCTGGGATATCCCCGGCCGGACCAACGTCGAAAACTTCGACGGCCAGTATCACGGTCCGATCCGCTTGAGGGTTGCACTGGCAAATGACTATCAGGCTCCGACCGCGCAGCTGCTTTCACAAATGGGTGCCGAGAATGTCAGCCGGATCGCCGCGTCGTTCGGTGTCTCGCCCAACGAGCAGCTATCCCTGTTGGATGCCGCGGGCGCCTATGGAGTGTTCGCCCAGCAGGGCGTCTATTTTGGGCAGGAAATCAGTGACGCGTTCCAGCCGGTGACCATTCTAAAAATGGAAGGCAATGACGGGAGCCCCTGGCTCGATTGGAGCATGCCGCAGGCCAAACCCGTCCTGACCCCCGGGCTGGCCTACCTGATGAACCACGCCTTGAGCGACGAGTCTGCCCGCTGGCCTTCCCTCGGCCAACCGAACGTGACGGAGATCGGCAGGCCCGCCGGCCTCAAGCTGGGGCAGACACAGGATGCGCTCGACACGTGGGCCATCGGTTATTCACCGGCCCGGGTTGTCGCAGTCTGGACGGGAGCGCACCAGGCAAGCGAGCTGGCACCGCGCGTTCCGGCCGTGTTGTGGAATGCGTTGATGCAGATGGCTTCACAGAACCTGCCGCGGGATGGCTGGGCCGTGCCTGCGGATGTTTCGGTCATCAATGTGTGTGACCCTTCCGGGATGCTGCCAACGCCCGATTGTCCCAATCTGGTGAGCGAGGTCTTCCTGAATGGCAATGAGCCGCTCCAGGCCGATAACATGTATCGCAAGGTGGCCGTGAATCGTGAGACCGGACTGCTGGCGACCGTATTCACCCTGCCGCAGTTCGTCGAAGAGCGCGTCTACCTGATCGTTCCCCCGGAGGCGCGTTCCTGGGCCGAAAGCACAGGGCTGGAGATCCCGCCCGCGACCTATGATGTCATCCAGCCGCCGCAGATCGATCCCGATGTGACCATTACAGCTCCGGAGCTGTTAAGCGAAGTCAGCGGAAATGTAAGTATCAAAGGCACCGCCGCGGGAGAGGATTTCGTTTCTTATCGCGTACTGGTTGGGCAGGGATTGAACCCCCAGGAATGGATTCAGGCTGCCGAAGGTAATGAGCCGATCACGGACGGCCTCCTCGCAAGGTGGAACACCAGTGGCTTGCGCGGTTTGTATGCTGTGCAGCTGCAGGTGGTGAGGAGTGACCAGAGGGTGGATACGGCCATTATCCAGGTTACAGTAAAATAGCTAAAAGCTGTTCGCGAACAGCTTTTAGCATCCGACTTCAAATAAATATCATCCAGGGAGGCGAAGATGAAGGATTTTCGTTCGTTGAAAGTTTGGGAAAAGGCACATGCATTGACTCTGGCGATCTACAAATCGACTGAGCAATTTCCGCGTCAGGAGCTTTACTCTCTCACCAATCAAGTCCAGCGCGCCGCAGTCTCGGTCACTGCGAATATTGCAGAAGGCTGCGGAAAAGATTCGGATCGGGAACTAAAAAGGTATCTTACCATCGCGATGGGGTCAGCCAGCGAATTGGAATGTCTGCTTTTGCTGGCGCATGATCTTGGATATCTTCAAGCAAACATCTACCAACCTCTGCAAAACAACCTGGTTGAAGTGCGCAAGATGCTCAACGCATTCATCCAAAAGCTCAAAGCTAATAGCCAACAGCTAACAGCCCTTCGCAAACCGCCAATCAAGCACCTGGCAGTTATTCCGCCAACCTTGCTCTGCGCTGCTCCAGCAATTCCTGGATCTTTTCGTAATTCTCGCGGGATAGCGGGAACAGCCAGGCGAGCAGGATCGTCCCGCATAAGATCAGGGCGCCGAAAGGCGAAACGAGCAGACGGATCATGCCCAGGGCCGAGTCCGTTTGCGTGAAGTTCACCGTCCCGGCAGAGGGCGAAACATATCCGGACCAGCCCAATAACTGCAGTGTCGTAAAGATGACCAGGGCGCCCGTCATTTTTCGAATGAGCGTGCGGATTCCGTAAAAGATGCCCTCCTGCCGGCGGCCGGTGCACAGTTCATCCCACTCGATCACGTCCGCGAACATGGAATCGGGCAGGGTGTACGCGGCCGAGACGCCGATCCCGGCCA
Organism: Anaerolineales bacterium; assembly: GCA_049697155.1. GTDB lineage: Bacteria > Chloroflexota > Anaerolineae > Anaerolineales > Villigracilaceae > Defluviilinea. Next base: position 4,372 of record JBAVVF010000713.1, on the reverse strand, counting down.
GGGCCGCGATGGCAAGCAGATAGGCAGTTTCACCGGGCTGAATCGTAAATATCAGCAATTCGATCACCACCCAGAAACTCATCCCCAGCATATAGGCTTCGCGCTTGTTGCGCCACCTCGCCAGCCACAGCCAGAATGGGATGAACAGGATGCAGACAAACATCAGGGTGCCGAAGAAAGCCGACTCGTACGCAAGCTCAAAACCAAGGACATGGACGGTCGCAAGCAAATCTCCGCGCGCCACCCAGTACAGCAAAAAGTAGGGAAAGCTGATGGCGATCATATCCACCGCCGACCAGTTCAACATGTGGATGCCGACCGCATAGCGGAACGGGACGTTCTGCCAGGCCGCTTTCAGTGTTTCGCGAAATGGCAGGGGTTGGGTTTCTTCCGGGGTGGAGGTCTCGCGGACGAAGAGGCCGATCAACAGGAGCGGGACCGCGCCCAGTCCGCCGAAGATCGCGCCGACCAGCATGAACCCCTGCTGCTGCGTTCCGCCCGAGGCCAAAACCGCATCCACGATGGCGGGCGCGGCAATCACAACCGATAAGGCTCCCAGCAGCTGGAAAAAGGAGCGGAAACTCGTCAGCGTGGTGCGCTCGTCGTAGTCGCGCGACAGCTCGGGGGTCAGCGAAAGGAACGGGACGGCGATCAAGGTCAGCAGTGTATCCGCCAGCATAAAGGAAAGAGTCACATACGTCAGCAGCGCGGTCTGGCTCTCCCAATCCGGCGCGGACCAGAGGAAGATAAAGCTCAATCCAAAGGGAATCGCAAACCAGAGCAGGAAGGGCCTCCGGCGGCCCCAGCGCGTCCGCAGACGATCGCTGAGGATGCCGATCAGCGGATCATTGATCGCATCCCAGAACACGCCGGCCAGCGCGCCAAACGAGGCCAGGCGCGGCTCGAGCCCGACCACATCGGTCAGATAGATGGCATAAAAGATGGCCCGCAGCATGCCGACGCTGGAGATGCCCCAGTCTCCCGAGCCATAGAGCAGCTTCATCCAAAAAGAAAGACGACTTCCAGATCGTGTACTCATAGAAAAAGATGTGCAAGTTTAGCATTAATTTGGATGGAGTCAGGATGCAAACTGCAGCAACTTTCTTTCCCTGTTTGCCGGGACTCAATGCCTTATCCTTACAAAGTTGACATCCTGGGCGTTGCTATTTTATAGGTCAATCGTATACAAAATATCAGGGACAAACCGGAGTGCTCTGATAAAATGCGGCCTGTTGGAGCCGGATAAAGCCGAACCATAGGAGTTGATCTGAACGTCTCCGTCCACTGAACCTTCACTGAAGCTCAACATACAATGACCCGAACTACTCTCCGCCTTAATTTCCTCGCGCTTGCCCTGACAATCTTTTTCCTGACCCCGGAGTCGATCCTGGGGTTGGGAAATACTGGAAATGCCCAGCCTGGATTCGCGGAGTTTCGCCGTCTCGTCCAGAACGGTGAAGCGAATGTTTTGCGGGGCGTCTATGTCGAAGATGTGCTGGCTCTGCCCGTCGTCCAACAACCTGCGGATGAGCCTTATTACGTTTCCAATCATGAAGGGGAGACAACCCAGTTTTCCATGCCTGCGCGGTATGGAAACATCGGCCTGCTCGCCCACAACACCCTTTCCGGGAAATTCTTTTCGCAGCTGGTCACCGGTCAGGAAGTCCGCCTGGTCTACGGTGACGGAAGGGTCGAGTATTTCGTGGTAAAGGACATCCTGCGTTTCCAGGCTTTGGAGCCGGAAAATGTTTCGAGTTCCTTCCGAAACCTGGACAGGCAGGAAACCCTGTCGGCAGGACAGGTATTCCAGCGGGCCTATGTTGGCAAACGTCACCTTGTTTTTCAGACCTGCATTCAAGCCAATGGAAATGCAAGCTGGGGGCGCCTGTTCGTCGTTGCCAAGCCCAGACCCTAGGCAGGACGTTTCAATCCTGTAAACTGGTATTGCTGAAGTGAAAGGTGGGAATCCACAGCTCATTGCTATAATGCAGATAACTCATATCCGAAAAAAGCAAACCCGTTGAAAAACGGGGACGCAAAGCCATGGGTCTACCGTCCCGCCTGCGGGATCACGACAGCCCGGTTTCCGAAGATAAAGTTTCCTCCTTAATCTTGACGAGCCTGGCAAAAGACCAGGCTCGTTTTTTTTGGAGCTTTATCAACCGACCTTTCGATGAAGGCAACCCGCTGAAACACGGGGTCTCAAAACCATGGACCTCCGGTCCGAACCCTCCATCGAAATGGAGAAATCAATGATGCTCAACACTTCAACCCTTCGAACCTCTTTGCAGACAACACTTCTTCTGACAATTCTCATTTCCCTTTGCATCCACCCTGTTCCGGCCGCGGCCCTGGGCGAGGGCGGATCTGCCCTTCCCGATTTCAGGGAATTTTCCAGTATTGTTCAAAACGGACAGGCCAATGTCCTGCGCGGGGTATATGTTCCCGGTATCCTGGCCCTGCCGGTCGTTCAACAACCCGATGGGCAGGCCGGCTATGTTTCCTACAAGGATGGCGAGATTACCCAGTTCGACATGGCCACCCAGTCCGGAAACGTGGGACTCCTGGCTCACAATAATTTGTCCGGCAAATCCTTCTCACAGCTTGTGCCTGGCCAGGAGGTCCGGCTGGTGTATGGGGATGGGCAGGTGGAATATTTCGTGATCGCGCAGGTGTCACGCTTTCAGGCACTCGAACCCAACAGCCCATACAGCTCGTTTCGCGACCTGAGCAATGATGAACTGTTGACGGCCGAGCAGCTGTTCAACCGGGTTTATCGCGGCGACCGGCATGTGACTTTCCAGACTTGCATCGATGCCAACGGGGATATCAGCTGGGGACGCCTGTTTGTGATTGCCATCCCGGGGCAGCCGCATTCCGAGCCGGATCTGTTCTATTGGCAGCTGCCGCGCTGATTTGAAAACGCTTTGGAAAACAGTGGCGCCTGCGGCGCCACTGTTTTATTTTATGAATCTCTAACCTTGCTACTCATCCGCGTTGGTTATAATCACGCACTACGGATTTTGAATGACTTCCCCGCAAAAACAATCCCTCGCGGACAAGCTCAAATCGCTCGGTGTAAAAACGGGAGCGGATCTCGCGCCGCCCCGGCCTGAATCCCGTTACGAGATCGATTCGGTCGTGGCTGGCGCGTTTCACCCCACCCCGCGCGGGGATGTGTTCATAGCGGAGCAATCCTACCCATCCGATTACAGATATGGTTCAGCGCCTCTTGTCTCGCCCTCGCCTCTTGCGCTGATCTCCGAATGGGTCCATGACCCGGCATTGGCAGAGATCCCGCTCTCCCGGTTTGCCTTCCTCGATACCGAGACCTCCGGTCTCTCGGGCGGCACAGGGACATACGCCTTCATGGTTGGCATCGCGCGCTTCGTGGATGACAGTTTCGTCCTGCAGCAGTTCTTCATGCGCGATCCGGCCGAGGAACCTGCCCTGCTCGAAGGGATTGCCCGCTTCCTCGCCCCGGCCCAGGTGCTGGTAACCTTCAACGGCAAAGCCTTCGACGCGCCTCTGCTCACAACCCGTTATCGCCTGCATCACATCCCGGTTCCCTACAAGGACTATCTGCATATCGATCTGCTGCCTCTGGCCCGCCGGCTGTGGCGTGACCGGCTCGAGTCGCGCGCCCTGAAGTATCTGGAGCAGCACGTGCTGGGCCTGACCCGTTCGAGCGAGGAAGTCCCGGGGTACGAGATCCCCTGGTTATATTTCGATTACCTGCGCACCGGGGATGCCCGTCCGCTGGCCGGCGTGTTCTATCACAACGCCATGGATGTGGTGGCCATGGCGGCCCTGCTGGCGCATGTCAATGAGATGATTCAGAACCCGTATGCCGGCGCCGTGGAACACGGGCTTGACTTTGTCGCGCTGGGCAAACTGTTCGAGGACCTCGGTCATCAGGAGGAAGCCGCGCGCCTCTTCGAGCGCGGACTCGAGTTCGATTTGTCGGAATCGGATTTCGGGCTGGCGGTCAAGCGCTTATCCAGCCTGCAAAAGCGTCGGGGCGACTTTACAGAGGCGGTCCGTTTGTGGGAATCGGCCGCAGCCAACGGTCATATCTATGCCCATATCGAGATGGCGAAATATTACGAGCACAAATGCCGGGATGTAAAGACCGCCCTGAAGTGGACACGTTCCGCCTTGGAGCACGTCGAGCAGGCCGATCTGCCGGCCTACATCCGCAGGCACTGGCTGGAGGAAATTGTCCACCGCCTGGCACGCCTCGAACGAAAAGACAGTAGTCTTCTTGCATAAACCACAGGGCAAACCTTTTGAACCACGGAGACACAGAGACTCTGAGAAAAAAACAAGGGGAAACTCCGTGTCTCAGTGTCTCCGTGGTGAGGTTTTGGAC
>JBAVVF010000712.1:0-13099 GCA_049697155.1 Anaerolineales bacterium | reverse complement strand
ATCATAATATAACCACTCTCCCAATGTTTGGCTCCAATGAGGGCCAAGACTAGGATAAGTGGGTGTGCTTGAAGCTTGAGAGTCACCTTCTTTGCAAGCACGATACCCGTGATCACCTGTACTGACTACAACATAACCATCCCTTCTACCCCAAATGGATGCATACGCTGCCCCATGTTCCGGAGATTGTCCACCCCGCGGATAACCCAATGGATATGTATGGTCAAAGAAGCTGGTTATTTCGCGATTGTTTACAACGGTTATGTGGCTTTGGCCTTGAATTGGAAAGCTTAAAAATGGTGTCATACTCCGGTCAGCCGGGTTGGCATCATCGTTTCCGCATATTCCTGATGCCGCTGGTCCAGTTACTATATTTCCGACTGGAGTTTGTGTTGGCGGCTCTAATTCTTTTGAGACAACAACATTAACAATTTGTCCTTCTAGCAATAATGGTTCGCCTGTTATGATCTTGATTGCGGTTGCCCCTGCCACAAAAGGAGCGGCAAAGGACGTCCCACTCACCAACCCATAACTGCCATCCCATTTGGTCGTCAGGATATCGCGGCCGGGCGCCCAGATATCGATCTGAGAGCCGTAGTTACTGAAGTTGCTGTGCTGCAGGCTGGGGTCAACGGAGCCCACCGCGATCACATCCGGATAGGCAGCAGGATACAAGGCACCTTCCGTGCCACTATTCCCGGCCGCGGCAACAACAATGACACCTTTTGCAATTGCATAATTGACTGCGTTTTCCAGCATGGAAGATGGATTTGGACCGCCCAGGCTCAGATTGATGACCTGCGCACCATTGTCAGCGGCATATACAATCGCCGCGGCGACGTCAGAATAAGAACCCACACCACTTGCATTCAAAACACGCAAGGGCATGACCTGCGCATTTGGTGCGACACCTGCGATGCCAATGCCATCGTTCATGTTTGCGGCGATCACGCCGGAGACAGAGCAGCCGTGGCCAAAATCATCCTGCGGCACAGCATCGCTTTCAAGGAAGTCCCAACCCTCCACGATGCGCCCGGTCAGGTCAGGATGGGAGGCGCAGATCCCACTATCGATCACGGCGACGGTCACTTTGGCTGCGCCAGGAGGCAATTGTGCCCAGGCATCCGGCGCGCCGATGGCAGGCAGCGCCCACTGCTCCGCGTAGCGGGGGTCGTTAACCGGGGCAGCGTCATCCAGGGCGGCAATGACATAATCTGGTTCTGTGCTCTCTACAATTTCCGCGTTGGGCACGGACTCTCTTGAATGTCTTGATGGATTATCCAAAATAAGAACAACATAGGTGTTAAGCGGCTTGATCCGCTTGACAATAACTCCCCCCAGCGCTCTGACATAAGCATCTTTTTCAGCCTCGGAAGTGCCCGCGGCAAACTGGATGACCACTCGAGATGGTATTCGATCGGATGGAGCAGTGATGCTTCTCAGTGATGAATCTTTCCGTTCGGTGGGAATCACTGGGGGAATTGGCGTTACCGTCGCCGCTTCCTGCGCACGGGCGCTGGGCAAGTTTCCAGTACTAAAAGTACCAAGGAATAAGACTAACAATACAAGCCCCGATAGAATTTTTCGAGCTAAAGAAAGGTTGGTTTGCATTTTCCCTCCGCCGATTGAACGATGTCTGGTGTATGGAAGAATTCAATTCGCAATTGAATTTCTGTTTTCAATCGTGAAGACATGACGGCAGGGCAAGACTGGCGTTACTATCAATCCTGCAAACTTTGACGATGTAATCCGATGTCGGTCACAACGGCGATAAATATCATATGAATTTGCTAATTTTTATTAATTGCAGTGCCCTCGGACTCTGTGACGGCTTGACTTACCCCCGACACGGGAGGATTACGACCCAAATGACAAGTCCCGAAATCAAAGAGATCGGTCACACGGTGGCTGGTTAATTCTGATCCTTCGGTCCGCTGGCAGGCGATGCGAGATTTGACCGGATGCGCTTCTGCTCACACGGGCATGGGTCCCGGCCGAGCACTGACTTCATACTTCAACTCTTCTTTCACCGTCACCTTGCCGCCGGCGCCTGCCCATTGGAAATTGCGATGTCTCCCAGATTGTCCCATGCTTCTAGCGCCAACCGCCGCGTGTGATATTCGCCAAGTGGATTTCTTTCAGGTCGAGAATGTAGTCCAATCGCAAGCACGTTCCCTACTACGATAAGAGCACTTACCAATCAAGCTTATAGCCAGCTCCAGTGTCAATCAGCTTTTTAGGCTCTGGAGGGTTTTCTTCAACAACTAAATGAAGTTTTCCTGGAAGACTATGCAGGGTAATCCTCAATGACGAATCCAATTCGTTGATCACTTCCGTCAAAAGACATCTTGAAGATGGCTGCTCTGGTACTTGCCGGGGTCACAGGGTTAATATCCATGGCACTCGTGAGGTCTTCGATTGCATCCGCGAATTCGCAAATGGCAACAACGATTGTGCTGATCTACCTCGGTAATGCGCCGCCACGGATGGCAATGCCCACATCTAGCCCAGGTGCACTGAGTCCTGACTCTAGAAGTTCAATATCCTTTTGTTGTCTCTTTCACGTTAATTATCTCAAATGCGTCTCTAAAGCTGCGATCAGGCGATCCATATCACGGTGAAAATCGGGATCTGAGCGAATCGGGATGCCGTTGCGGTAGACAAGCTTTCGTAGACTGGCGGGCAAGTCTTCTTCACGCGGCATTTGTACGCCGCGCACAAGCAGCGGAATAACAGGGATGCCCCGTTTCAACGCAGACTGGATCTCGATCCGAACAAAATCACCCGGATCATCCAGTCGTCGTTCTCCGGATGAGTCTTTGTCCAACCAGTGATCACCTATGATCGCGAGAAGCACATCACATTCCGACACTTTTACGTCTAGATATTCCCGGAAATCAAGCCCAAGAGGGATCGAGTCGACATCCTTGAAAATGGGCTCCTTTCCAAATCTGCCAATCAGGCGATCATAAATGCGGCCGGTGATGTCCGCGCTATCGGTCCGACGGTAAGAGACAAAGATACGAGCCGAGGTTGCGGATATCGACTCGGATTTGGATGCAGCGTCCACATCGTTGGGTATGTTTTCGGTGTTTTGCAGCTTGACAAATTCCCTCAATCCATTGGATGTGAGTTTCGGATGGTTTGCTGATCCTTCCAATAAGGCTTCCCGCTTAAGCGTCTGGAAGGCCAAATTATTGATTGGACCTAAATGCTGTTCCAATTGATACAAGATCTCCTGACATTGCTTACTTAACTGATCCCAGGCAAAAACATAATGCCGCCTGGCTTCGGCCGTAAACCGTTCATGAATAGTTCTGAAGTCTGGGTCCTGTTCATTGACGCAAGCGTCATACAGAAAGGAAAATGCAATTTGCAAAAAGAATGGATGGTTTCCTGCCAAGGCGACTGTTTTGTCAATATATTCTTGAGACACTGACAGGTTGCCACGTTCGAAATATTTTTGTACGAGCGTCTGGGTTTCATCAGATTTCATCAGGCCCAATGGCAGTTCAACAAAAATGTTCCACAACTGTGAAGTCTGGATGTCTCGTTGGTGACAAAGATCGAACAGGCTTTTACGGGATGATGTTACGAGTGCGAAGCTATAGTTGCTGCACAATCCTCGTAAAAACGTGAAAAAGTCTGTCGAAAAATTGGGGTTCTGACTCAACATTTCAAATTCATCCAAACACAGAACTAGTTTGGCGCCGTTATCGCTGAGATCCCCCAGAAGGCGTCGAAAACCTGCCATGGTGGCATCTTTATGCGCATCCGCTGCAATCAGTTCTGGGCTTGTCCGGCGTAGACGCTTGATCACAGTTGTAAAGAAATCTTCAATCTCTGAACCTGATAGTTCCTGTAAATCCAGAAATACGAATCTGTATTCCGGAGGGTATATTTTTGTATGATAGGACGGGTGCGATAAGTAAAATAGCAGAGAGGATTTTCCGATGCGTCGTGGTCCAACCACCGAGCAACTCTGCATGGTTAGCAATAGATTCTTGATGTTTTCCAGTTCCTCAGTGCGGCCAGAAAATAGGCCAGGATCTTTAATCATGCCCCTGCACGTGAATGGATTCATAGATCACGCTCCACCAGGTGGCGAAGTGATTTTGAGCACTTTATCCACTCACCAATCAGCCCCACCCGATAGGAATAATGCAAGCCCTCCACACCGCTCGTGACGAGAATATTTTGGTCTATCAGTCCATCCAATATTCCCAGAACCATGGTTCTTTCAAAATCACGTATACCAGCGTAGGCGATAGCATCAGTTATTTCCTGGACAGGGATCGCATTTTTCCCGGGAGCAATGCGCTCTGCCAAAGCGGCCAATACAATTCTTTCGTTTAGACTTATCTGCGTCCAGATATACGCAAAATAAGCATCCCCAGAAGAAATAATCTCTTTCAAGACATCATTGAAATCGTTTAGTGTTGCATAATTCCGCCTTGTTTTATTGCAGTAATTCACCAATCCCCAGCACAGGAGTTGGATAAAGTAAGGATGCCCCTGAGTAAGATTGAGAATTTTCTCCACAACGAGATCATCAATGCTCAATTTTCCCAGAACCGGATCTCGCATGAGACGGATGGACTCGTTTCGATCCATAAAACTGACCTCTTGATGTAAAGCAATGTTGAAGAATATAGACCAATAGTCTTTACTCATTTGCTCCAATTTGTGTGTGCCGGTAAACAGGAAGACTACGTCATCCCGATGTTGCATGAGACTGCGTAAATAGCCAATCGCCTCTGGCTCCAGTTTTCCCTGTTGTATCCTTTCCTCCAGCAGTTCAAATTCGTCGAACATCAGCATGATTTTTCTGCCCGCAAGCTGGTCTTCGACAGCATCCAGAAAGCGACTGAACGACCTCGTAGCCGAGCTGACGAAGGACGGTTCATTCGGTTTTGCCACTTGCACGCCCGCTTTTCTCAATGCTTTTTCTATGTGGAAGGCAAGCTCAACAAACATGTCAGCCATGTTATTAATGCCTGGTGCCAGTTCTTGGACATCCAATAAAACCGGAATATAACTCATTCCCAGCCTTCCACTCAACAACTGGTAAAGAATGGAAGTTTTACCCGTACGCCGCTGGCCATACAAAACAAGGGTTCTGGATTGTGTTGTGCCCTGAAGATTGTGCAGGACGAATTCAAATATGTCTTCTCGGCCTCTGAACAGCTTAGGCGATTTTACCGGGTGCCCAACAATATATGGATTGGGAATACGCTCAAATTGATCACTGGTTTCATAGAACCTGATCACATCAGCAAATTCAATTCGATTGTTCGCCTCAATGCGATCGCGCCATGTGACTTCGCCTGCAACCCGCACATCACCCTTCGGGGGTGTGGTAATTGTGAATTCAACAGCTTCTGAATTGCCAGCACTGATGTATTCAATCTGCCTGTCCAATCTCGCCTGCAGATGGATCCTGTCATTTGGCAATATTGAAATCCTGACCTGATCTGCTACGGCGCTCCCTACATTTGCGACCGTGAGCATCATCGTCACCTCATCAGATTGCCTGATCTGTTTGGTACGGAAATCGACACGCAGATTCGCATGGCCACTCAGTACATCCAACTCACGACTGATGGTCTCCAGCCACAGATTGCAGATCCACAGCAGGAAGTATCCTTCCGGATTGGGCACATGCTCGGCATCTCGCTTTGCTCGTTCAATCGCGCTTAGACTGTCCGCAACAAAACTTAGCCTATCTTGCGTGCTTTCGACCCGTAGGTACTTTCTGACCAGAGCAGATCCGTTTCCAAGCATTTCCAATGCTTCGGCAGCCGTCCTATCAACGAGAGCCGGGAACTCAAATGGCGGCGCATCACCTGCCGTAATGGTGACCTTGCTGCCATCGCTCGATCGCAGGACTACCAAGTGCAAATTTCCAATGTCAGTAATTGATTTGACTTGAAGGGCTCCGCTGACAAACTGGTAGAGATGAGACAACCCCGCCGCCCCAACCAACGTACTATTCTCTTGTAATGCCTTCGAGATCTGCTCGGCTTTGTCCTGACTCGATATCTCATTCGTTTCTACAATATCGGCATACGCCGCCACCAGGCTGGACAGTTCGCGTTGTGATGACAGCGGAACGGTCAGAGCCTTAAGGACTTCGTTGGCACCCGTATCCTTGAAGGCTCCATAGATTTCCGGCAACAAAAGTTGCGATCGTTCGGAAAGTTTCGTATAGATCCGAGACGCTCTGTATTGCGGTGAGCGCTGGTATCCAGCATATATAATCCCAAGGGTCAGGCTAATGAAGGCAAGCGCAAATCCTAGAACAGGCAGTTCCGATCGATGGGCCGTATTCTGGGTATAAGTTGAGACCCATAGCCCTCCATCCTTGTCTACTTCGATGTCCTGAACATTTTCAGATGGCAAACCGCTATTCGACGGGTAGAAATACTCTGCCTGCTTTGCTTGCGCGTTATAGCGCGCCAAACCGCGCGGGCCGCCAAACCATAGATATCCGTCTTGATCTTCGATTGCAGTGCGGATGCCTGTGTCATAGGGCTCTATTCGATAAAAAGATGAAATCCCAAAAGGGTTTTTCCAGAATGGATCAACCGGTATATCGACAATCCAGACCCATTTGGCGTTAGAGTATATCCAGGCGCCCGACGCTGTCAGCATCCATAATTGGTCATGCCTATCTTCATAAAAACTATACACAGAGGTCGATTGAGGCAATAGTGCCGCCCGCCAGGACCGTCCATCCCAGGCTGAAGCCCCTAGGGATGATCCCACCCAGATCCGCTGTTGTCCATCCTCATACATCGTCTGAAGCCTGCTATCTTTCAGACCCAGATCTTTGCTCGTGTAGTTTGTCCAGCTGCCCTGGGAGGAAAGTATGCTTAAACTTGAAGAGCTTAATGACCAAATATTTCCCTGGTAATCTGTTAACATGCCCACTATGGAATCTGAAAGAAGGTCGCTGCTCTGCGCATTAAAGAACTTCCAATCCCAAATATCTGGGGCTGGAGTTTGATGAAATTGTGCAATCCCCGCGCCATCTGTGCCCACCCAAATATCTCCCCGTTGATCTACGGCGGCAGAGGTTATATTTTTGGTTAAAATTGGGCATTCGCGATCCGGAATGGTAACAATATTTGAACAGCGGTCCGCGTCTGCCCCGTAGACAACAGGTTGCTGATCAGGGTCCTGTGGCGGCATGGGACGGCTGGGGGTACTCGAGGCAAACCCGTCAGCCGTTGGAACAATGATGTACAAATTGGTCTCGCCTACAAACACATAGGTATTCCCCCTAACTAGCAGCTTGCCAGGCTCAGCAAGTTGAGCTATCCGCTCTTCTGTTTGTGTATTTTGCTCAGTCAAAACTCTGCTCTTTACCCATTCGTTACCTTTTCGTAGTGCTTCAGGCCAATAATGTCCGGAAAGCCACAGGTTGCTCTGTGAATCCTTTAGAAACAGGTAATTTTTCTTGCCAATGATCGGGCTGTTTTCAGGACCAATATTCTCCCAACGTTGATCGCTAAATCGTGCAATCCCACTTTCAGTGATGGATATCGGCGCGAGATAATTTGTGTACAACAGGAAAAACACACCCAGTGTTGGGAAAAACAATACCCTGAACAAAGGCATTCGCGATGCATAACTATGTAGAACCACACCACGATAGATGACCGCCAGCGCCACTCCTGCCAAAACGGAAATTACCTCCACAACTTTAAATAGGTTTGCCGCGACGCTTGTCAACAGGAGAAAACCGGCCACAAGATATCCTGGCCAGGATAGATCTCGCAACAACGATGGATGGCGCTTGAGATACAGATAGCTCAGTGGAAACAGAATAATAGCTAATCCGCCTATATTTCCAGCCATAATGATTACAACGAAAGCGCCCATTACATACAGGAAGAAGTTCAGATCTTTAGAACGAATTCTACCGAAGAAGCTTCGACTCCACAACCGCTTGACGTATTCCTGAAGTGATTTCAATTTTCCCCACCAATAGAGCACAGTGACCGGTTCACTTATGAAGTTGAAAGTGTAAGCAACTAGACACACGCCCACGAAGATCCATAGCACATGCTCCAAGGATAGTATTAGAAGTCGCCAGACAGCGTCTTCTGTCATCTCGAGAAGCCAAAAAATTCCTGGAGGTGGGGCGTTCACGTTACGCAGCTCGGCAATAGCGACAATTGGAATCAAAGCCAACCCCACCGAAATTACCAGTGAGGGTAATGAAGCAAATGACAAAAGCAATGTGCTAACCATATTTGAGGAAAGCGCATCATGCAGGCTAGGCTGGTGTATGGAAGCATCTTTAGCAGGGCATCCCCACAGCCTAATGCCCTGACGAAGCATTTCAATTCCCGATCCAACCATAACAAACATGGTCAAACCAGATTCTGGCGCTACGAAGTAAATTACCGACCCAGTCAGAATCAAGAGCAACCCTGAAACACATAATACAAGTGCATTCCTAAAAGATTTCGTTAACGAGCCAACTTTGATAAAGATCCATAACGTGTTTACTGCATACAACAGCAATGCTGTGAACATAGTGAGTGGGACTATCCAGTTGGGCTTCCACCATAGATTCACGCCCGCATAATCCACAGTATTCATAATCGTGTCATCCAGCAATCGGAACACAGTCCACTGTACTATAACCGTCATAGATAGACCCAGCGTTAGAATCAGCGCTGAAACGGGCAGCTCAGTATAGCGGCTCTCTCCAGCAGCCAAGCGTTTCTTGACGGGCCATGTAAGACCGATCAGCAGGGGCGGCAAAAGCCCGACTGTAAAACATATAGCCAGGACGCCATAAACCCATGGAAAAATATATGTGACGGCTTCTGCCAGCGAAGAAACGAAGCCCAGCGCATCATAACCAGCCCGGCTGTATGCAACACCATATAATGAACTTTGGGATGCGATTGTCGAAATAATCGTTCCCGACGACATGAAAATAATCACGGAGAGCATCGCGCCTGCCAAACTCGCGGCAATGATCGCCTGCTTTCTATTATTTGGCTTGCCCGTAAATACCGCCAGAAAACCGGTTAAAAGTATGACGATAAATCCAGCACTGCTTCCAAGTTGGAACGAATTAACAAAATTAATACCTTCGATTTCCTGACCGGGCACAAAAAGCGTATAGGTTATAACGTATATCAGCGGAGTCCAGAGATAGCTCAATAGGACCCCGCCTACACAGCCAATCGTGATGGCCTGCCACTGCCACTTAAGATCATCCTTTGCCCAAAGAAACACAGCTGTACCTAAAACCAGTGTCAGGATGATCCAGGTGTTCCCTACCAGTCCGCTCTGATCGCGTCCAAGTCCAAACAATAATGGCAGTTGTGATAAGAGAAACTCAGATAGCAACACCAATCCCGCTACAACGGCAGTCCTGCCCCACCAATAGACCCAGGATTTCCTCGAGATCTTGTACCTGATTGGAAGGAATCGAGATAAGGAAGCCAAGATAATTGCAAAGGCTAATGTATATCTCAGCTGAGGATCCACCCACCCCCTCCAGCCAGGAAGGAAGGAAATTTCCTTTACATTAATTGTCGCACGCGACAGTGTCAGTATGATGAGTATGGCAATTAGGTTATTAAGAAATGCGGCCGGTGTTTTTAACCATTCCAGTACTCTATTCCAGGGTGTGCTGCCCGGAGGTATTTGAGACATTACCCACACAATACTCCAAAGGCAAAATACCACTGAAATTCTTGTGCCAATAATGTAAATTCCTGATACCGCAAGAATGAAGATCACTGCCGTGAGACATAAACGAAAAGGGCTTTTTCTCCAGACAAACAGAATTGCTGCAATACAGCTGACAATCAGAGTGATAGCCTCCACCCCGGTCCAACTTGCCAGAGGTATCAGTGGGACAAGCGCAAAAAACAGTCCGCCTAGCAGCAGCAGCCCCAAGGCGAAAAATACAATATTGATAATGCCAGGCGTCGTTTTTACAGAAGGGAACATCAGATCACTAAAGAGAATGATGAGAACAACACTAACGCCCCAAAACATTAAGGCTAAGTCGTGGGCAAACGATACAACGACAAAGGTGTTCAGAAATATGGAAGCTGCCGACAACACCGATGTCAGAAATATCAAAGAAAGAATCTTAGGCTCGGGAATTCTGCGAAACAACATTTATGCCTCCACCGCCGCCAAGTATTCAATTACGTTTGCATCATCAGGTTCAGATTTGAACTTTCCTGTGCAACAAATGACTTAAGCACCAAACCCAAAACACTTGATAAAGGAAAAACAGCCCGACCTGGGATATATCTCCACACTACGATCTAATTCCCAAAATCAGTAAAAATCGAATATGGATTATGGATAAAGGAAGCCTTTTTTTATTTTAGCACAGGCTTGGGGAAAACAATGCGGGCAGTTAGCCACGGCAGTCGCTCGGGGTGATTAATAACAGCTGCAGCCGATTTCTCAGTTCCGATCATTATTGACTACACGATCCAGCCACCCTCCTGGGTATTCGTATTTAATGGAGCACGATCTGGCCTGGCGCGAAGCGGCTTTCACCAGGACATAAACCCTGTGCTGGGCGTGTCTGCAGACACGCCCAGTCACTTTCTACGTGGTGAGGCAAATATCTCATATTCACCAAAAGTGGTAGAACCAATTTGGTTGGATTGGCAGTTCCAAGCACGCCGAACGGAATAGGATCGATAATGGCAGTTATGACCAAATCCCAAAGTTGTCACCAAACTGTTGATTTCAGGAAGATTCTGATCTATACTTTCATAAGCCCTATCCGAATAACACAGGTGACTAGAACAGGAGAATAACTATGCCTCGCGGGTGGAAACTCATCATACTCATCTTCCACATCTCAATTGTGGCGTTTTTCTTGGGCCTGCTCTATTTTGCTTACACCGAGTATGTAGAAGTAACAACGCTCCAGCCAACACCGGCGACTTCTGCGAGAGTCTATTATGCCGCGCAGAAGATTCCACAGGGGGGAATCATCCGTCAGGAAATGGTTGCAACATTCAATATTCCCCCACAGTATGTGGCCGAAGTGGAGTTCACCATTGGCGAAGAAGATTCGTTGGTGGGCAGGATTGCCCGCTACCCAATTGACCAAGGCGTGATTATTACATCCGCAATGATCGAACCTGCACCGCAAACAATCCCCACACCTTCGCTTCAAGACGTTTTGAAGGAGGTTGACAAGGATCTTCAGGAGGTGCTTAGGTCAAATACTGCCTACCATGTCCCAAAAACAATGGACGTAGAGGAAACCGTCACAATCGAACTACTCCTGAATCCGGCCATGTCCGGGGAGCAATTGACCACGCAACTTGTCGAACGAAGTAATTTTCTCACCAGTACAGTGGAAGCTGACCCATTGATCACAGAACAGGGAGGAAAAATTGACATTAGTAGTGCGGAAGTGAACATAACAGATCGCATAAAAGCAGTGCTTCAATCTCCAAAATCTGACGCATTTGATATCCAGAGACTGCACGACAATGATGAACAAATCGTGAGCAACGTTGACACCACCAAATGGCGCTGGTCAGTTACTGCGAAAGCACCAGGTGAGCAGGATTTAGAGTTAACAATATACCGTCTCGTCAAATATGATGGAAATGAATACTGGCGCGAGGTGGAGGTTTACAAGTCAGCTATCAGCGTCCATGTCGAACCTTCGCAACGGCTTGCATCAATAGATTGGAATTGGCTTATAGGCATACTGGTAACTGCCCTGTTGATTCCCTTGTTTCTCCGCTGGTACGACGGGCGCGAGGAAAACACGTAGGGACTGGCAGAAATCAGGCCAGCGACGACGAAACATTGTGTGAATTAAAGCTTTCTGGATGCACATGTTCATTGACATCCCTGCCCTGGTACTGGCCGGAAAACACGATCCCATCGGATCTGCTTTTGTTTTTTGTGAGAGTCGAAATGTCCCGCCTCAGGGAAAGGAATATTTTGCAGAAATGGATGTCTGATCGGGTTTTGCATCCTTGTACAGGGACTGCCGGCGCGGGAAATTTCCATTGCAAAAGCATTGCAGAGCATCCCTGTGCCAATTGACGAAAGAACGTTTGTTCTAATATAATTCTAAGCATGTCTATCTGGCAACGATTGTTGAACCTGATAGGCAAGCACCCAAAACCTACTGCCGGCCATCGTATTTACCAAGTTAGTGGAAGTCTACAAATTTTGATCTCGTCTGTTGCACAGCGCGAGGGCCTACCTGAAGATGAATTTCTTGATGACTTAGTGGCTGCTGGCCTTGTACAACATCTTGGGATTGCTGATTTCGCGCCTAAGTGGAAGTCTCTTTCCAAGCGGGAAAAAGAGGTAGCCAGCCTCGTACGGCGTGGACTGACCAATCGACAGATTGCGGGGCAACTTTCCATTTCAACCGAAACGGCTAATACACACGTTCAAAATATTATGCGCAAGTTTGGTCTAAACGATAAGGCAGAATTACGCCATATCTTGGCGTTAATCAACTTTGCGGACTAGATATGGGTCAACCACCGGGGGATACCCTTTTCACCCTGTTTTTCACTGGTTAATGGGATTGTAAATAAAATTCTTCTGAGTTATTCGTGTCTGTATGAATAACTCAAACGCAAAGAACCTTTCTCCTATCTGGGGTAACAGGCAGCCTTTTTACGCGGCACATTGGGTAACATCTTCCCGCTTCGGCCAACTTGTCTTGGTAGAAACAGTTGGTAATGAGCATGAAAAGATCACAGAGCTGATCACTCAGTGGTCACTACGCGGCTCCTTCTATCTTCTCGCAGGTGGTGAGTGGCTTCCTGACCGTGACGTGATGTACTGGTCACTACGCAGGTACACCGTCCAGGTCGAGGAGGCGCTGGACAATCCTATCCTGATGCGGCCTTTCACCTGCTTTCAGTTCCTGGATCTACTGGCCAGCGCCGATTGGGGCAAGAAACCTGTCCTGCTATTAGACTTTCTGCATTTATTCTACAACCCCGATATTCATGTACCCGTGCGCCAGCATGTCCTTGAGCAGTGCTGTCGGCATGTCCAATTCCTCTCCTTTTCTCATTCCATAGGCATTACGG
Organism: Anaerolineales bacterium; assembly: GCA_049697155.1. Taxonomy (GTDB): domain Bacteria; phylum Chloroflexota; class Anaerolineae; order Anaerolineales; family Villigracilaceae; genus Defluviilinea. Next base: position 17 of record JBAVVF010000712.1, on the reverse strand, counting down.
TACCGCATCGGGCTACG
>JBAVVF010000711.1:0-2860 GCA_049697155.1 Anaerolineales bacterium | reverse complement strand
CACCGTACCAGCGTAGAGAGAAATTCCCAATTGTAAAAATGACAGGATCAATCATGTATACCTCGACCTAATTTTTCACTGATTATACTGCGTGGTTCTCCGTCATTGCGAGGAGCGAACGACAGTGAGCGACGAAGCAATCTCTCACGACATTGTCAGTATACATGAGATTACTATTATGCATGAGATTGCTTCGTCGCCCTTCGGGCTCCTCGCAATGACGATACCGGTCTACTTGTGATAAATTGCACATGAAATTATAATGGAAACACTGACAACAAGAGTCAACGTTTACTTAATCAGTAAACTTTCCTGAAAGCAGCTCCATGCTCAGAATCAACCGCCAAACCGACTATGCCGTCCGCGTCGTTCTCGCTCTGGCCAAACAGACCGGGGGCGCGCGCCTTTCCAGCTCGGCCATCCAGCAGGAGATGTTAATTCCGCCGGCCTTCATGCGCCGCATCGTCGCGAAGCTGGCGCGGGCCGGGCTGGTCATAACCTTCCCGGGACGCGAAGGCGGCCTGAGCCTGCCCCGCCCCGCCTCCCAGATCACGCTCCGGGACGTGGTGGAGGCCTTCGAGGGGCCGCTGCTCCTGTCGGAGTGCCTGCAGGTCGAGGCGGAGGAGGACTGCCCGTTCCAGTCGAATTGCCCGGTCAGTTCGAAGTGGGGGCGCGTCCAGGCCGCCATGCTGAGCGAGATGGGCGCGATCACGTTCGAGGGGCTCGTGCAGGAAAGTTCCGCTGTCCTGCCGAAGAGACGGCCAGTCAGCAGATCTTTGTGAATTCCATGTGCCGAGGGCGCACATATCAAATTTTTTGGAGAGGAGAATCCATGGATCCAGTTACACTTTCACGATTGCAGTTTGCTCTCACCACCATCTATCACTGGCTGTTCGTACCATTGACGCTGGGGATGGGCTGGTTTGTGGCGTTCATGCAAACTCGTTATTACCAAACCCAGGACGAGACCTGGCGCAAGATGACAAAGTTCTGGGGCAAGTTGTTCCTGATCAATTTCGCCATCGGGGTTGTGACAGGCATCGTCCAGGAATTCCAGTTCGGCATGAACTGGTCGGAATATTCCCGCTACGTCGGCGACATCTTTGGTGCCCCCCTGGCCATTGAAGCCTTGCTGGCGTTTTTCCTGGAATCCACTTTCCTCGGTGTGTGGATATTCGGTGAAGGACGCGTTCCCGAAAAAGTTCATCTCGCTTCAATCTGGCTTGTCGCGATCGGCTCGAACCTTTCCGCAATCTGGATTTTGCTTGCGAACGGCTTTATGCAGGCTCCGCCTGCTGCTGCCTATGTGCTCAATGAAGCCACCGGACGATTGGAAATGGTGAATTTTGCTGCGCTGGTTGGCAATCCAAAAGCATGGATTTTCGTCTGGCACACCCTGGCAGACGGTTTGGCTATGGCTGCATTCCTGATCCTGGCTGTCAGCGCCTATCACCTTGTCCGCAAGCAAAATATGGATTTCTTCAAGCGTTCATTCCAAATAGGCGCCTTGGCTGGCCTGATCGCCAGCACGCTCATCTTCCTCGGCGGTCACACCATGGGACAGTATATGCGCGAGGTACAGCCAATGAAGCTGGCTGCACTTGAGGCAATCTGGGAAACCGAACAGCCTGCCTCTTTCTCCCTGCTCACCATTGGTGACCTGACCGGCAGGCAGGAGGTCTGGTCCATTCGCATCCCCTATGTCATGAGTTTCCTGGCCTGCAACGACTTCGAATGCGAAGTAAAGGGCGTCAACGAACTTCAGATGCAGTATGAGCAACAATACGGTCCGGGCAACTATATCCCGCTGATGGTCGTCACCTATTGGACCTTCCGCATCATGATGGCATTCGGTTTCGTAATGATGGGCGCGTCTGCATGGTTCCTGTATGCCACCCGCCGCAGGGATTATGAAAACGCCAAATGGATGAAACTGGTGCCTTTCGGCGCGCTTTTCCTCCCATATCTCGCGAACGCCAGCGGCTGGATCCTGACCGAAATGGGACGCCAACCCTGGATCGTCTATGGCTTGCTCAAAGTGCAGGATGCGGTTTCCCCAAATCTAACCACTCTTGACCTGCTCATCTCTTTGATCGGCTTCACTGTTGTCTACGGCTCATTGGCTGTTTCCATGGTCTATTTGATGAAAAAATATGCCATCGCCGGGCCCGACGCCACCCTGCACGAATCGGTGGACGTCGAGGAAGACAGTGTCAGTGACGTGCTGCCCATCGGCGCGCAAGACTAGAGAGGTATGACATGTCCTACGAATTTCTCCAAACCCTTTGGTTTATCCTGATCGCCGTCCTGTGGATCGGTTTCTTCTTCCTGGAAGGCTTCGACTTCGGCGTGGGAATGCTCCTGCCCTTCGTCGGCAAAAAGGACGTGGAACGCCGGGCCATCATCAACACGATCGGCCCCGTCTGGGATGGCAATGAAGTCTGGCTGCTGACGGCGGGCGGCGCGACCTTCGCGGCCTTCCCGCACTGGTACGCCACCATGTTCAGCGGCTTTTACCTGGCCCTGTTCCTGCTGCTGGTCGGACTGATCGTGCGCGGCATCTCGTTCGAATACCGCTCGAAGGACGCAGACCGCGGCTGGCGCAATCGCTTCGACTGGATGATCGCGGTCGGCTCGTTCGTGGCCTCGTTCCTGCTGGGTGCGGCCTTCGCCAACCTGGCGCGCGGCGTCCCGATCGACGAAAACATGATGTTCACGGGCAACCTGTTCACCCTGCTCAATCCCTATGGGCTGATCGGCGGACTGACCATGGTGACCGTCTTCCTCCTGCACGGCGCGAACTTCCTCGGCCTCAAGCTGGAGGGCGAGCTGCGCGAACGCGTCTGGAAGCTGTCCAAAA
>JBAVVF010000710.1:0-3905 GCA_049697155.1 Anaerolineales bacterium | reverse complement strand
TTTCAGCGCCTTTGCATTGGGGAATCCTGGCCAATGGAGATGCTGATTTTCACGATAACGTGATCTTCTTCGGCTTCAATGACGGTCAGGCAGACCCGGTGCTGGTGGTAAAAGTCCCGCGCCTGGTCGAAAACGGCTGGATGCTCCGGACCGAATACGAGCACCTGACTGAATTGTGGAATTGCATCGGTGAAGAGGCGGTTCACTATGTCCCGCGGCCCTATGCGCTGGTCACTTTGCAGGACCGGCCCGTGCTGGCCATTTCGTACGTCCCGGGCCAGAGTCTGACGCGGCTCGGGCGCAGGTCATTCTGGGGGAATAGCGACCAGGTCGCGGCGCTGGCGGTCGAGGCGGCCCGCACCCTGCGCGGTCTGAATCGCCTGACGGAAACCCCAATCCAGAACGGCGAATCCCTGGAATCCCATTTTGCGGAAAAGGCAGATAAGTTCAGAGACCTGTTTCAGCTGACCTCTGAGGAGGATAAATCCCTGTTCGACCTGGTAAAAGCGGTGGAGAGCAGTGCGGCCGAAGCCAGTCACAAGGTTTTGATCCAGGGCGACTTCTGGCATGGAAACATGATCCGGGATGCAGCGCGTGGACAGTTGATGCTCGTGGACTGGCAGTTCGCACGCTGGTCCGTGGATGTGAGCCTGGATGTTTATTTCTTCCTTCTGGCCGGCGCCCTCTCTGCCACTGAAAGTGGAGATGTGAAACAACATGCCAGGAAAGCCTGTGAGCTTTTGAATCAATGGCGTACCGAAGTCATTCCGGAATATCTGGCGGCGTATGGCAACCCCGAGCGTTATGGACTTCTGCCGCCGAAACATGGGATGCTGGTCTGCTGTGTGGAGAAAGCCGTTCGGTCTGCACTTGAATTTGGTTATAGCCACCCGGATGATCTGCTGTGGCGGCATCTTTTTGCAGAGCTATTACATTGGCAGGGTGAGAAGTGAGCAGCCTGGCAAAGCCCGCATGCAAATATAAGATCGCCTATGTCATCGATGGCTTGAGCATGGGAGGCGCGGAGCGGCTCATGGTGCCGGTCCTGAAGCACCTGAGCCGCGCGGATTTCGAGCCTTATGTTTGCGCGCTGCAATCCAAGGACGGCAACCTGATGGCGGATGAAATCCGGGCCCTGGGCATTCCGGTCGACTGCCTGGATATCAAACATCTGCGTGACCTGGATGCACTGCCGCGCCTGATCAAATACCTGAAAGGGATCGGGGCCGACCTGGTGCACACGCAGCTCGAGTTCGCCAATATCCTGGGGAACCTTGCGGCGAAGTATTTACGTCTGCCGAGTATGTGTACCATCCATGTGATGCCCTCACTTGACGTGAAGACCAGATCGAAGCTGCACCAAAGGCTGGAATGGTTTGCCCTGCGCCATTTCTCCGACCGGGTGATCTCGGTTTCGGAGGAGGCGCGGCAATATCACATCGATATCAGCGGCGCCTCTCCCGATCAGGTTACCACCCTTTACAATGGCATTGACCTCACGAATTTCGCGAACATCGATTGGGAGCGGGAACGGACGGAAGTGCGCAGCGAATTCGGGATTCCGCTCGAGGCGAACCTCCTGATTACCGTTGCTGTACTGCGGCCGCAAAAGGGGATCCAGTTTATGATCCGGGCCCTGCCTCAGGTGCTGGCTGTCCACCCGGACACGTATTATCTGATCGTCGGAAGCGGGTCGCACCGGGAGGCTTTGGTCGAGGAGGTGTACAAAGCCAGGGTGAGTGAGCGCGTGATCTTTGCGGGCCTGCGCAGGGACGTGGCCCGGCTGTTGGTTGCCAGCGATCTATTCGTTCTTCCCACGCTGACGGAGGCCCTGCCAACCGTTCTGGCGGAGGCGATGGCTGCAAAATTGCCGATCATCGCCAGCCGGGTGGGGGGGGTACCTGAAATGGTCACAGACGGAGGGAACGGCTGCCTGGTCGAGCCCGAGGATATAAACGGCCTCGCTTCTGCGTGTAGTCACTTATTGGGTAGTCCTGCAACGCGCGCTGCGTTCGCTGAACAGGGTTGGGAGATCGTCAACGAAAGGTTCAACATCGAACGGCAGGTGAAGCGGCTGCAGGAACTTTACATGGATCAGTTACTGGCCTATGAAAAGTAAACTGCGTCTTGTCCTGGTGGAACCGAATGGCAGCGGGGGCTTGATCCATTACACGTATCAGCTCTGCACAGCGCTGGCCAACGAGGGCGCGGATGTCACCCTGATCACCGGCCGGGAATATGAGCTGGCTCATCTGCCTCATAACTTTCGGGTGGACAATCTGCTCGACTTGTGGAGTCTGTTCGATGCCCAGGTAACTCGACAGGTCGACGCGAACACTTTGCAAAGAATATGGCATAAGATCCGCTGGACGGTCAGGCGCGGGATCAGGGCCATCCGGCTCATCCTGGCCTGGGAGCGGCTGACCCGCCGCCTGCTGGAACTCAAGCCGGACATCATCCAGTTTTCCAAGATCAACTTTCCGTTTGAAGCCATCTTCTTGGCGCGCCTGCGCCGCCGCGGTCTGATCCTGACCCAGATCTGCCACGAGTTTGAATTGCGCGAGAACCACAGCGGCCCGTTTTCCGCGCTGATCCTGCGAGCCTACGCGGATATCTACAAAAATTTTTCCGCGCTGTTTTTTCATGCCAAAGAGAATCGCGATAAGTTTTTGTCGCTGTTTCCGTTCGTCCAGGACGAAAAAACACACATCATTCCGCATGGGAATTCAAGCTGGCTGCTCCGGCACTTTCCGCAATCATACGAGTGGGGTTTGATCCGCCATCACTACGGCGTGAAACTCGGACAGCCGGTCGTCCTGTTCTTTGGCCTGCTCTCGCCCAGCAAGGGCATCGATGATTTGATCGAGTCCTTTGCCATCGTGCGGCAGTCCTGCGATGCAAAGTTGTTGATTGCAGGTTATCCGACCAAGCATATGGATATGGCTGCCCTGAAACGGAAGATCGCAGCACTAGGCTTGGCCGGTCACGTGGTTTTCGACGCACGTTACATCCCGCTCGAAGAGGTGGGTGCCCTGCTGGGGCTGGCTACCGTGGCAGTCTATCCCTATCGAAGCAGCACGCAGAGCGGCGCGCTTCAGGTTGCGTACACCTTTGGCCGTCCGGTGGTGGCTACAGCGGTCGGCGGGCTGCCGGAGGCGGTCGAGCACGGGCGCAGCGGCTTTCTGGTCCCTGCGGGCGCGCCTGAAGAACTGGCAGATAAGATCCTGAAGCTGGTTACCAATCCCGAGCTGGCGAAAGTAATGGGGGAATATGCCCGGCATCTGTCCGAGACGCGCTTCAGCTGGGAAACGGTCGCGCGGCAGATCGTCCGGACCTACGAGCGCGTGCTCGAAACGGACTCAACCCGCCCGGTAGCGATTCGCCGGATGCAGCCGCGCAGCAAACTCTGGAAATGAATGTTTGTGTGAGATAAAGATCCGGCGGATGGCATAGGGATTTCGTTTCACTTCGCGCCGGGAGCTGGGCCCGTTCAACAATGTGAACGCGGCCCGGATGCCTGAATCTGCGACGATCTTCTCGATCTCGACGTTCCAATCCGCTCCGTGACCATTCGGGTATGCAAAGCTCAGGATGGGTTTACCAAGCTCCTTTTCGATCCTCGATTTCGACCCCTCGACCTCGGCCCGCACATCGTCCAGAGAAATGCGCGTCAGGATGGGATGATGCATTGTGTGGGCCCCGAATTCGACTCCGCCCTCGCACATTTCCCTGACCTGATCCCAATTCATCATCAAACGCTGAAAGTATCCCTTCGGGATCGACACGCCCAGCAATCCGGGCAGGCGCTCGACCTGAGCCTGTTTCTCCGCCTGCAGCAGGGTCTTCATCAGCTCAATCCACTTCCGGCTGACCTGATTGCGTTCTGCCTCGTCTGACCAATGTTC
>JBAVVF010000709.1:0-5140 GCA_049697155.1 Anaerolineales bacterium | reverse complement strand
TCCGGCCTGACACCCAGCGGAGATGATCTTCTGGTTGGTTATCTGGCAGGACTTTGGTGCACTGTGCAAGATAAAGACGAGCGCACCCGATTTGTTTTGAAACTTGGAAAAAACATTATTGATCTTTCATCCAAGACCAACGATATCAGCCGCACGTATCTTGATCATGCCGCGCAGGGACAGGTGTCCAGCCGCCTGGCGGAACTGGCCGAAGGGATTTGCCATGGAGAGGATCGCGAACGCCTGGGCGAAGTTGCGGAAGCTGCCTTCAAGGTCGGACACACCTCCGGCATGGACGCGGTCACGGGTCTGTTGATCGGACTGTCCGCCTGGGCAAGTCCGGGTGGAATTTCCTGAATGAACGGCAATCAAAGAAAACAAACCCCTTGAAAAGATTTCAAGGGGTTTGTTTTTGAACATTCGGTTAGTGGTGCTCCGCGGCCTCTGCTTCAGCCTTCGTCCTGTGAATGGTGCCATCCGCATGCTCAGGCGGGGCATAGAGCGTGTACAACTTCAGCGCCTCCTTCGAAGAGGTGTTAATCACGTTGTGCTCCGTCCCGGCCGGAATGACGATCGCCGATCCATCCTCCAGCTTGTACTCCTGTCCGTCGAGGATCGCCTTGCCTTCTCCCTCTTCCACCCGGATGAACTGATCCGTGCCCGTATGAGTTTCCAGTCCGATGTCCTCACCCGGTTTCAGCGACATCACCACCAGCTGGCAAAACGGACCGGTGAAGAGGACTTCACGAAAGTATTCGTTCTTTTCCGTCTTCTTTTCAATATCCACATGATACCCAGCCATTTTTACATCTCCTTATTTATACCTGTCTCTTTATCAAGAGACAACTACCCTGATTAGACCACATTCTCAGTCTGCAATCGAACCCGGGGATTTAAAAACGAAATGACGCCCCGCGTATTTGCGAGGCGCCACAGATTTGTTTGGAAGGTTGATCAGCACGTGGCCGCGAGGCGCACGATCGCCTCCAGGCTCTTTTCCACATCTTCCTCGGTGGTCGCCCAGGACGAGACGCTGATCCGCATGGCCGTATGTCCCTGCCAGACCGTCCCGCCGCACCAGCAGGTGCCATCCTGCTGGACAGTCTCGATCACCCTGCGCGTCTTGTCCGTGTCTCCAAAAGAGACCAGGACCTGGTTGAGCTGGACATCGTTGAGCACATCGTATCCGGCCGCCTTCAGACCTTCCGCGAAGCGCGCCGCGTGCCGGCAGCAGCGCTCGATCATATCCGTCAGGCCGGCGCGACCCAGCGAACGCAGCGCGGCCCAAATTTCCACCCCGCGGGCCCGCCGTGACATCTCGGGGGTGTACTCCATCGGCTCGCGCTCCTCCCCCTCGAACAGGTACGCGGCCGGGCTGTGAGTCAGCGCGGCCCGCAGGTCGGATGCGCGCCGGCAGAAGACCAGCCCGCTGTCGTAGGGGACGTTAAGCCACTTGTGCGCGTCAGTGGCCCAGGAGTCCGCTTCACTCAGGCCTGCGACCAGGTGTGCCCGTTCCGGAGCCGCGGCGGCCCACAACCCGAACGCGCCGTCGACGTGCACCCAGGCACCCGCCTTGTGCACGCTCTGAATGATCTCCGCCGCCGGGTCAAACGCGCCGCTGTTGACGTTCCCGGCCTGGATGCAGACGATCGTCGGGCCGGAGATTTCCGGAAGAGCATCTGCGCGCATCCGTCCCTGGCCGTCGGCCGGGACGCGCACGACGCGTTCTCTCCCCAGCCCCAGCAGGTTCAGCGCCTTGAGCAGGCTGACGTGGACCTCGTCGCCAACGATCACTGTGATGGGCGGCGCGCCGAACAATCCCTGGGCGGCCACGTCCCAGCCAACCTGCTTGAGGACAGCCTGCCTGGCGGCCGCCAGCCCGCTGAAGTTGGCCATCGTCGCGCCGGTGACGAAGCCGCCGCCAGCCTCAGCCGGCAGCCTCAGCACGTCGAGCAGCCAGTTCAAGGCGACCTGCTCCAGCTTCGCCGTGACCGGAGAGGCAATCTTCAGTCCGGCATTTTGATCCCAGGCGCCGGCCAGCCAGTTCGCGGCCAATGTGGCCGGGACCGCCCCGCCGATGACAAAGCCAAAGTAGCGCGCGCCCGCGGACGTCACCGTGGCCGGGGAGCCGACCTCATCCAGGAGGGTCAGCGCCTCGAACGGGTCGCGCGGACCTTCCGGCAAGGCTTCATCGAACGCGGCCAGTCCAGCGACAGCCTCCGGCGCGGGAAAGATCGGCCGCTGATCCACCGCTGTCAGGTAACGCGCGGCGCGCCGGGCCGCCTCTTCCAGCAGGAAGCTCTGATCTTCCTGCATCCCCGGTGTTCTCGGCGAAAAAAGCTTTGATACGATCTGTTTTTCCATTCGTAATCCTTTTAGCAAAATAGGGCCAGCTTCCACGTCGTCGTGGAAGTCTCTGGCCCCTTGGAATGAACAACACTATTTTCTCAGGAATGGGATGAATCCCGGCGTGCGCTTGCGGTACTCGCGGTAGGCATCGCCGAAGTGCCGCAGGAGGTCGCGCTCTTCCAGCTGCACGGCGATCAGGATGTAGGCGCTGGTCATCACTGCGAACAGGAGATGTCCGGCCGTCATGTGCGGCGTGGCCCAGAAGGCGATCAGGAAGCCGACCATGATCGGGTGGCGGATGAGCTTGTACAGGAACGGCGTCCGGAAGCCCAGCTCGGTATAGTTCCGCCCGCGCAGATGCATGAACACCTGCCGCAAGCCGAAGAGATCGAAGTGGTTGATCAGGAAGGTGCTAAACAGCACGATGAACCAGCCAAACAGAGACAGACCGTACAACAGCCCGGCGGCAAGAGGGTTGTCCACCTGCCAGATCACATTCGTCAGCGGCCGCCACTGCGAGAACAACAGGATCAGTGCCAGGCTGGCCAGCAGGACGTACGTGCTGCGCTCGATCGGGCGCGGCACGATCCGCGTCCACCAGCGCTTGAACTCGGGGCGGGCCATCAGGCTGTGCTGGACCGCGAACACGCCCAGCAGAAGGATGTCGATCAGCAGCGATGTCCCAAACGAGGTGGGCTGACCCGAGTCGATCGACTTGGGCACGACCGCGTTCTCGACGAAGCCGATCGCATACAGGAACGTGCCAAAAAACGTCAGGTAGCAGATCACGCCGTAAAGAAAGGCCAGCGCGCCTGCAACTCCGCGCGTCTCCGTATTGATTTGCTGGTTGGCAACAGAACTGGTCATTGGGTTACTCCTCTTACAAATAAAATGAGATACCGATAATGGTGTCTGTGCCTTATCTTAGCAGGATCACATACGGAAGCAATCTGCAAAGGGTTTATTCAGGGGTTTATTTTTGGAAAGTTGATTCAATGCTCTGACAATAAACGTAGTTCCCGCGCCCGGGCCAATGCCTGGACCCGGTTTTTCGTCCCCAGCTTGCTGTAAATGTTGGCTGTATGGGCTTTGACTGTCCCGACGGAGATCGTCAACCTTTCGGCGACCGCGGGGTTGGACAGCCCCTCGGCGATCAGCCGCAGGATCTCCAGCTCGCGCGGGGTCAGATCGATAGCAGCCTCCTCCGGAAGGGTTCGCGCTTCGAGCGGAAGGTTCTTCACACCCTGCGCCTGCAGCTTTGCTCTCAGATCCTGCGCAGCGGGCCGGGCGCCAAGCTTCTCAAAGATCGTCAGGGCTTCTCTTTTGGCCGGCCCATCGCCCTCCGTCAGGGCCAGGGCCCGTTCGAACGGACAGCCGATCCGCTCCCACGCCTCGGCGGCCTTTTGCCACTCGCCCCGGATCATCAGCGCGTACGGCGGAGCCAGCCGCTCGATGGGAATGTCCTCCCTGCCGGCCTTCCACATCCAATAGGCAATCGGTCCGAAAACCCAGGGATCGTTACGCGTCAGGGCAAGTTCATAGGCCGGGAGTGCTTCGGCGGCGGTCCGGTTCACATCGCCCCGCCACCAGGCAGCTTCCGCTCGCGCGGCTCCCAGGGGACCGATCCGCTGGAGCTCATGGGTTGACAATACCCGGGAATGGACACGGTCCAGGAGTTCCGCAGCCTCCGGATCACCTTGCCGTACCTTCAGATGTCCGAGAGCAATGAACGCCGGGATCGAGGTGGTGGTGACTTGCCGTGACAGCCGGATGGCTTCCCGGGCCTGTTTCTCCGCTTCTGCCCAACGGCCGGTATCAAGAGACATTTGTGCCTGCCAGCCCGACAAATAAATGGTATAAAAATCCACGTCCCTGGCAGTCGTGTACTCGAGCCCCTCTTCCAGCCAGCGCTGTCCAGCCGAATACTGGCGGGAGCGGACACAGTTCGAAGCCAGATTCGCATAACAGCGACCGACATGGTCATGCATTTCCTTTTCACGGGCAATCTTCAGGGCCCGCTCGATTTTCGCATGTCCACCCTCGAAATCCTGAAGACTCTCCACCGACCCAACATTGGTCAGCGCGTGGACAAAGATCTCCGTCGCGCCCAATTTCTCAGCCAGCTCGATGGCTCGATTTCCCCATTCTACAGACGGCTCCTCTTCAAAGGCCAGCATGTGAAGCTGCGACTTGTTACTGTATGCCATGGCCAGTTCAGGACCCGGGGGCTGATTCATAAGAATTTCGATCGCCCGGTCGGCATATTTCTCGGCTTCCTTCTTATTCCCCAGGGTCCAGTACAACCGGGAAAGCCAGCGATTGCAGTCGCCAGCGCGCTGGTTATGTCCCAATCTTTCCCAGATCAGGGTCGCCTGCTCGCGGGCACGCAGGGCTTCCTCCAGATTGTCGATCAGGTAATTCTCGAAAGACAGATCTTCAAAAAACTCGGCCTGCGTTTCAGCGGGGAGATGATGCGCAAAGGAAAGGCATATTCTGTAAAGGGAAGCCGCCTCCCGGTGAGCACCCAGGGCACTTGCCTGCCGGGCGGCTGTCGGCGCATGGCGCAGCGTGGCTTCCTCGTCGCCGGCCCGGACCGCGTGGTGGACAAGCCGGGAAAGAGGGATGGAATCGCCGTCCCGACGCAGGAGCGCCGCCAGGATTTTCGTATGCAGCTCGCGGGATCTTCCGGCCGGGAGCGAGTCCTCGACCGCCTGCCGGGCCAGTTCATGGCGAAAGACTAACGAATCTCCCTTGGAATGCAGGATGCCGCGCTCGATGCATTCATCCAGGC
>JBAVVF010000708.1:0-7484 GCA_049697155.1 Anaerolineales bacterium | reverse complement strand
AAGTAGTCCAGCTCTACGTGCGCGACGTCGCCTCGACCGTGGCGCGCCCCGAGAAGGAGCTTAAAGCCTTCACCAAAGTGGCGCTGGCTCCCAAACAGACGAAGACCATCACCTTCACACTCGACCGCGAAGCCTTCTGGTACTTCGACGTGACCAAAAATGGATGGGCGACTGAACCCGGCGATTTCGAGGTCCTGGTCGGGGCGTCGAGCCGCGACATTCGTTTGAGCGCCGGCTTCACGCTTCTGCCGCCGATGCGCGCCGCGCGCCTGCACACGGGCCTGACCGTCGGCAAACTGCTCGACGATCCCGACGGGCGCGCCATTCTCTCCAAACACCTTGGCGGGCTCCTGCTCATGGAAGACATGAGCATGGTCAAAGACATGACACTGGAACAAATCGCAGCCAATCATCCAACCTTCGTCCCGGCCTCGCTGCTGGCGAAGATCGGGGAAGATCTGGAAAAAATTTGACGGGTGGGGGCGGGATAACTCCGCCCCTGCGGATTGGAATCATCATGAAATTCGGGCATTTCGATGACGCACAGCGTGAATACGTAATCAGCCGTCCAGACACTCCCCTGCCCTGGATCAACTACCTTGGCTGCGAGGAGTACTTCGGGCTGATTTCGAACACGGCCGGGGGATACTCCTTTTATAAGGATGCCCGCCTGCGCCGCCTGACGCGCTACCGCTACAACAATGCCCCGCTCGACATGGGCGGAAGGTATCTGTATCTGCGCGACAACGCCAGCGGCCGATATTGGTCGCCAACCTGGATGCCTACGCGCGTGAAGCTGGATGAATACGAGTGCCGGCACGGACAGGGGTACACGATCATCACCTCGAAGCTGAACGGGATTGAATTCTCGGCCCGCTACTTCGTCCCGCTGGGTGAGAGCCTCGAAATCTGGCAGGTAACCCTGACCAACGAGAACCTCTCCCCCGCGGACCTGAGCCTGTTCTCCGCCATCGAGTTTTGCCTGTGGGACGCCAACGACGACGCCACCAACTACCAGCGCAACTATTCCATTGGCCAGGTGGAGATCGTCGATGAGGTGATCTATCACAAGAGCGAATACCGTGAGCGCCGCGATCACTTCGCCTATTTTGTCTGTTCCGAGAAACTGGCGGGGTTCGATACCGCCCGCGAAGAATTTCTGGGGCCGTACCGCGGCTGGGACGAACCCGTTGTCGTTGAAGAAGGAAAATCGTACAACTCGGAAGCAATGGGCTGGCAGCCGATCGGCTCGCATCACGTCCGGGTTCAGCTGCAGGCCGGGGAGCAGAAGCAGATCATTTTCATCCTTGGCTATCATGAAAACCCTAAAGACGATAAGTTCGACCCGCCGGGTTCGCAGGTTGTCAATAAGAAAACGGTCAAGCCGGTCATCGCGAAGTATCTAAAGCCCGAAAACGCGGACAAGGCGTTCAACGACCTGCGTGAGTACTGGACCGGGCTGCTGGGCAAGATCCAGGTGACCACGCCCGACGAGCACACGAACCGCATGGTCAACATCTGGAACGCCTACCAGTGTATGGTGACGTTCAACATGAGCCGCTCGGCTTCCTACTTCGAGAGCGGCATCGGGCGCGGCATGGGCTTCCGCGATTCCACCCAGGACCTGCTGGGCTTCGTTCACATGGTCCCCGAGCGGGCGCGTGAGCGCATTCTGGATGTCTCCGCGACACAATTGAAGAACGGCGGCGCGTTCCATCAATACCAGCCCCTCACCAAGCGCGGCAACAACGACGTCGGTTCCGGCTTCAACGACGATCCGCTCTGGCTCGTGCTGGCGGTCTCAGCATATCTCCGAGAGAGCGGTGACTGGTCCATTCTCGACGAGCACGTGCAGTATGAGAACGAGCCCGGGACCGAGAGTCCGCTGTACGAGCATTTGCAACGCGCAATTCAATATATCCTCGACCGCCCGGGGCCGCACAAGCTGCCGCTGATCGGCCGCGCCGACTGGAACGATTGTCTCAACCTCAACTGCTTCTCCGATACGCCGGGGCAGTCCTTCCAGACGACCACCAACAAGGATGGCAAGTCCGCGGAAAGTGTGTTCATCGCGGGCTTGTTCGTGCTGGCCTGCACGGAAATGGCCGGCATTGCGCAGCACTGCGGCGACCAGGCGCAGGTGGAGAAGGTCAAAAAATCCGCCGCCGCGATGGAAAAGATCGTCTGGGCTGCGGGCTGGGACGGTGAATGGTTCCGGCGGGCCTATGATGATTTCGGGCATGCGCTGGGCTCGAAGGAAAACGCCGAAGGGCGGATCTTCATCGAGCCGCAGGGCATCTGCGTCATGGCCGGGCTGGGCGTGGAAAATGGAAATGCCGTCAAAGCACTCGATGCCGTCCGCGAGCATCTTGCCACGCCGCATGGGATCGTCCTCAACCAGCCTGCGTTCAGCCAGTATTATCTGCACCTGGGCGAGATCTCCTCCTACCCGGCCGGCTACAAGGAGAACGCCAGCGTCTTCTGCCACACCAACCCGTGGGTCATGATCGCGGAGACCGTGGTCGGGCGCGGGGACAAGGCGTTCGACTACTACACGCGCATCAACCCCTCGGCCCGCGAAGAGATCAGCGAGCTTCACAAGTGCGAGCCCTACGTCTATGCCCAGATGATCGCGGGCAGGGATGCCGTCAAACCCGGAGAAGCCAAGAACTCCTGGCTGAGCGGCACGGCCGCCTGGAATTACGTGGCGATCACGCAGCACATCCTCGGCATCCGGCCGGCCTTCGATGGATTGGAAGTAAAGCCGGTCTTCCCGCCGGATTGGGACGGCTTCGAAGCGGTGCGCGACTTCCGGGGCGTGCGCTACGATGTTTCCGTCAAGCGGGAAGGCCCGGGAAACAGCGTCTCCCTCGAAGTGGACGGCCAATCCATCCCGGGCACGCTCATCCCGCTGCCAGATACAAGCAAAAAAACTGTAAAGGTTAAGGCTGTCGTTAGATAATGAAAAGAAGATTCCTCATCCTGCTCGTTGCTCTCGCATTGATACTTGCGGCCTGCGGCAACGGACAAATCATAAGTGAAGCAACACCCACCGCCTTCCCCACCCCGGTGCGCCCGACGTTCACCGTGCAGCGCGGCGACATTACCGTCGAAGCAAAGTTGAGTGGGCGGGTCACGCCCCTGGCACTGCACACCGTTTACTTTCAGATCGTTGGACAGGTGCAGGAAGTCTATGCAAACGTCAACGATGTCGTGCAGGAAGGGCAGCTGCTCGGCGAGCTGGCCCAGGCTCAGGAGCTGCGGGCCAAGTCAGACGAGACCCGCCGCATCATCCGCCGGGCCCAGATCGATCTCGAGATCGCGCAGCTGACGCTTGAGCAATATAAAACGCAGGGACGTTCCGCCACGGAGATCAAAGTTCAGGAACTGCAGGTGGAGCTGGCCCAGATGAAGCTCGATGAAACGCTCCAAAGCCTCGGCATCGATCCGGACTCGCCGGTGCTCGACGAGCTCGATGCGCAGGTCGCGCAGGCCCGGGCCTTTGCCCCGGCCGACGGCACGATCATCTCAGCCGTCAGCGTCGGTCGCAACGTGAACCCGACCACGCCCGCCTTCGTGCTCGGCGACGCCAACAAACTCGAGGTGGTCGCGGACATCAATCCCGGCACGGGCAACGAAGAAGTGAAGGAAATGTTCGAAGGCATGTCTGTGACCGTGATCCCGGATGCAAACCCCGAGGTGGAATTGACGGGCACCATCCGCCAGCTGCCGTCACCCTACGGGACGGGCGCGAGCGACGAAAACGAGGTTCACATCGTTTTGGAGGAGGCACCTTCGGCCCGCACCTATCAAAGCGGCGACAAGGTCACCGTCATCGTGCAGCTGGCCAGCAAGGAAAATGTACTCTGGCTGCCGCCGGATGCGATCCGCTCGGCCGGTGGGCGGACGTTCGTCATCATCAACAGCGACAGCGGCCCGCAGCGCGTCGACGTGGAGATCGGCCTGCAGACCCGCGACATGATCGAGATCGCTTCCGGTCTGGAGCAAGGCCAGGTTGTCGTCGGGCCGTAAGCTTTTCAGTCATTGCGAGGAGGGTTGAGGCGCTAAGCGCCGAAAGCCCGACGAAGCGTCGCCGTGGCGACACAATCTCACGTACTGTATAAGAGATTGCTTCGCCATTCGCTTCGCTCAGGCTCGCAATGACGGATTATGTTTTTTATGAATCTCTTTTCTCGAATTGTCTCTTTCTTATTACAAATCTGGGCGACAGCCGGGATCGCGTTCAAGCGCCTGCTGACCCAGCGCTTTCTCAGCCTGGCATCCATCGCCGGGCTGATGATCGCCTCCGGGTTTATTTTGAGCGTGCCGCTCTACGCCGATGCAACCTACTTCCGTCTGCTGCGCGAGGAACTTCTCGTGGACCGCGAGCTCGACCTGGTCCAGAAGCCTGTCGACTACGCGCCGCTTTCCTTCGTCTTCGAACAGAAGGCTTCCGGCAGGAACAGTCCGCAGTGGAAAAATGTCGAGGAGGTGGATGCCTACCTCACCGGCCCAGCCCTGCGGACGATCGACCTTCCCATCCTGCAGTTGGTCCGCCGCTTTCGCACGGATGGATACTTCATGTATCCGCCGCGCGACCCGAACAATCCCGGCACGCAATATTCACTGACGACCGCCAGCTTTGCCTTCATCACGCCGCTGGAGGAAACGATCATTATCGTGAACGGGACCACGCCGCAGCCCTTCGTGTCGCTGCTCAGCGCGGGCGATGAAATTGAAGCCATGGCCAGCGAGAGTCTGGCGAATGAGTTCGGCGTGCAGGTCGGCGACAGCTATTCCCTGCGCACCGATAAAGGCCAGATCCCGGTCAAGATCGTCGGTCTCTGGCGGCCTGTCGACCCGACCGCGCCCTACTGGGACGTCAAGGGTGAAGGCATGCTGCTCGTGCATGAGGAAAGCTACAAGAGCATCATCAGCGACCGAGTCAGCGATGAGCTGCGCAGCGGGATCTGGAACATCACGGCCGACGGCTCGTCGCTGCATGCAGATGATGTCGCCGGGCTTCAGGAACGCGTCCAGGCCATCGGAGCCCGGGCCAGTACGCTCCTTCCGCAAACAACGCTGGCTGCCTCACCTCTGGAAGCCCTGGCGCGCTACCAGGAGAACGCTCCGGCGCTCACTTATCTTCTGTTTGCGTTCAGCGTTCCCATTTTGAGCCTGATCCTGGCATTCATCGGGCTTGTGGCCGGTCTGTTCGTCAACCAGCAGCGCGGGGAGATGGCGATCCTGCGCAGCCGCGGCGCCAGCACGATGCAGGTCGTTGGCATGTCCCTGCTGCAGGGCATCCTCCTGGGTGCGGTTGCGCTGGCAGGCGGTGTCCTGCTGGCCAGTTGGATCACGCATTCCATTGGGCGGGCCCGCAGCTTTCTCGATTTCAGCGCGGCGGGCGGCTTGCGCGTCAGTATGACACCGCAGGTGCTCGGGTATGGATTGCTGGGCATCGCGATCATTCTCATCATTCAGGTGCTTATTCCCACCTTCAGCGCCGCGGAAAACACGATCGTCACCTACAAACAGGAGCGGGCGCGTTCCTTCCGCAGGCCGTGGTGGCAGGTCTATTGGCTGGATGTCCTTCTGCTCATTCCCGCCGGCTATGGACTCTGGCAGCTCACCGAGCAATCGAAAAAGGCGCTCGAGGGAGCGGAAGGGGTGCCGGACCCGCTGCAGAATCCGCTCCTGCTGCTGGTGCCCGCGCTGGGAATTTTCTCGGTCGCGCTGTTCACGCTGCGGCTTGTCCCCCGTTTCATGGACTTCCTCTCCCGGTTACTGAAACCGTCAAAGAGCGTCGGGATGCTGATGGCTGCCCGCTACCTGGCGCGGACCCCCGCCCTCTACAGCGCGCCGCTCGTCCTGCTGGTGCTGACGCTCGGCTTATCCGCGTTTACGGCTTCCCTGGCGCGCACGCTCGACGTGCAGCTCGACAAGCAGATCCATTACCGCATCGGCGCGGATATGAATATCTTCGAACTCGGCACGACGTTCAATGAAGACAATCCCGATCCCGTGTACACCTTTGGGCCCGTGGAAGACCACTTGAGCATCGAGGGTGTGGGATCGGCAACGCCGGTGGGCCGCTACAAATTTTCGGCCATCGCGCCGAGCGGTTCGATCGAAGGGACATTCCTGGCCATCGACCGGCTGAGCTTCCCCTCCGCAGCCTACTGGCAGAGAGATTTTGCCTCCGCCTCCCTGGGTGAGTTGATGAACCAGTTAGCGCGGAACCCGACCGGCGTGCTCGTCCCAAACGAGCTATTGATTAGGCAAAAACTGAAGGTTGGCGACACGCTCAAGCTTGGCGTCACAACCGGCATTGCCGGACAGTCCATTCCCATGGAAGCCCAGATTGTAGGGACGTTCGATCTGTTCCCCACCTGGTATCCCGAACAGGGAACGATGATCGT
Organism: Anaerolineales bacterium; assembly: GCA_049697155.1. GTDB lineage: Bacteria > Chloroflexota > Anaerolineae > Anaerolineales > Villigracilaceae > Defluviilinea. Next base: position 1,062 of record JBAVVF010000708.1, on the reverse strand, counting down.
CGGTAATCTCGAAGAACTCACCCTGCGGGCGGGCGCGGAATATCCGCATGAAATCTGGCTCGGGACCGGGCGCAATGCCGCCCCGGAGCTGATCGCCTACGCAGTGCGCGGCTTCAGCATTCTGCTCGACCGGCAGGCCGATCAATCGAAGCTGGTGCAGAACGGGCTGAATACGATTGTCGAAGATTGGAGCTCGGCAGAGCTGAACATTCGGGATGAACAGCGCCGGCCCGAACGCCAGGGTTTGTTCGGATTGCTTTCGGTTGGCTTTGTCTCTTCCGCCCTGCTGACAGTTCTGGGCTTCCTGCTTTATGCCTTGTTCTCGTTCCGCCGCCGCTTCATCGAGATGGGTATGCTGCGCGCCATCGGTCTGTCCATCCAGCAGATGACCTCGCTGCTTGCCGCGGAACTTGCCTTCCTGGTCTTACTTGGCATCGGCGTCGGAACGTTGCTGGGCGTGTTTGCCAGCCGGTTATTCGTTCCCTTCCTGCAGATCGGGGCCAGCACGCAGTCGCAATATCCTCCGTTCCAGATCGAGATCGCCTGGCTCTCGATCGCACAGATTTACGTTCTGTTTGCCCTGCTCTTCGTCGCGGCGTTGAGCGCGCTTTCGGCCCTGCTGATGCGGATGAAGATCTTCCAGGCCATCAAACTCGGAGAGACAACCTGATGAACTCCGAACCTTTGATCGTTTGCGAGAACCTTGTGAAGATCTATCGCCTGGAGCAGGAGGGCGGAGGGTCTGTCGAAGTGCAGGCGTTGCAGGGCCTGGATATCATCGTCAGCGAGGGCGAGATGCTGGGCATTGTCGGCGCGAGCGGGAGCGGCAAGTCCACGCTGCTCAACGTGCTCGGCGGGCTGGACCGTCCCACCGGCGGGCGGGCCGTCGTCGGGAAACAGGACCTGGGCCAGTTGAGCCCGACTGCGCTGGACGAGTACCGCCGTCACACCGTCGGGTTTGTCTGGCAGCAGGGCGCGCGCAACCTCATCGCGTATTTGACTGCCCTGGAAAACCTCGAATTGCCGCTCTCCCTTTCAGGCGAAGTTGGCAAAGCGACGCGT
>JBAVVF010000707.1:0-8902 GCA_049697155.1 Anaerolineales bacterium | reverse complement strand
GGGCTATCGCTTCATTGCGCCCGTGCACGGAGAGGGGTAAGATTCCGTCCATGCTCAAGAAAAGCTGGGTAAATTTACTTTTGCTGTTTCTGCCCCTGGTTGCCGGAATCGCGGCTTTTATGCTGATCAGCGTTTTCGCCCGGAGCCTGCCTCCCTTCATGCTGACCGCCGATTTCGGCTTCATCGCCTTCGTCCTGGGCATGACGGTCAGAAATCTGGCGGCCGTGGCTTTGATCTTTGGGATTCTCACCACCGTGCTATTGCTGATCCTGTACAACGCCTCCCTGCGGCGTCAGGAACAGACCCGGCTGTTGATCGACAGCGCCAAGGGCGAGGCGGAGCAGGGCCGCCGCCGTTTCCTGCGCCGGCTCGACCACGAGATCAAGAACCCGCTGACGGGTTTGCGCGCCGCCCTGGTCAACATGAAGGAAGTAAAGGACAGCGCGGACCGCGAACGGGCGGTCGAGAACGCCAGTCACGCGGTGGAACGCCTGACCCGCCTGTTGACCGACCTGCGCAAGCTTTCCGACCTGGAAGAGCGTCCCATCGAGCTCTGGCAGGTCGATCTCCCTGACCTGCTGCAGGATGTCGTAGACGCCGCCCACGTCCTGCCGGCCTACAGGGGCCGTGAAGTCAGCCTGTTGATCCCCAAGGTGCCGTCGCCGTTTCCAAAGATCACCGGGGACCGCGACCTGCTCGTTCTGGCAGTCTACAACCTGGTCGAGAACGCCCTGAAGTTTACCTGTAATACCGATTCGGTCGAGATCCGTCTGGCAGAGGATGGACGCGCCATCCTGATCGAAGTCGCCGATTCAGGGGTCGGTATCCCCGTCGATGATGTCTCCAAGATCTTCGAGGAGCTGTATCGCGGCTCCAATGCCCGCACCACCGATGGGAGTGGGCTGGGACTGGCATTGGTGCATCGCATCATTGCCTTACATGAAGGGTGGATCCAGGTGCGCAGCAGCCAGGAAGAGCCGCGCGGAACGGTCTTTACGATCCATCTGCCCGTGAAAAAGAGAACCCCCATTCTGCGTCCATCCTAGCCCATGGATAAGAAAACCTGGCTGATCCGCCTGCTGATTTTCCTGCCGCTGCTCGTTGGAGCGCTGGCTTCCGTTCTGGCGCAGTGGCTCTGGAGCCCCGTCCGGCTCCTGGTCTTCAAGATCGACGTGGGCATGGCAGTCTTTGTATCTGGTGCGGCGATCACCCTGCTGCTTGGGGTCGCGTATTTAGGCGGCTGGATGCAGGAGCGAAAGGCTCGCCGGGCCATCGAACGGTCACTGCAGGAATCGGAAGAGGGACGCCAGCGCTTCTTACGCCGGCTTGACCACGAGATCAAGAATCCGCTGACCGGCCTCCGGGCAGCCCTGGTCAATTTGCAGGAGACCCGCGATTCGGAGGAACGCCGACGGGCGGCGGAAAATGCCAATCGGGCCGTCGAACGCCTGACGCGCCTGCTGAACGACTTGCGCAAGTTATCAGACCTCGAGGAACGTTCGATCGAACGCATGCCCGTGGACATCCCGGATCTGCTGGATGACGTGGTCGAAGCGGCGCGCGCCATTCCCGCCTATCAGGGGCGGAAGGTGAATCTGCTCGTCACGAAGGTTCCCTCGCCGCTGCCGCCCGTCCATGGGGACCGCGACCTGCTGGGACTGGCAGTGTACAACCTCGTTGAAAATGCGCTCAAGTTCACGTCGTCGAAGGATTCGATCGAGGTGCGGGCCCTGGAGGATGGCAAAGCCATCGTGGTGGAGGTGGCCGATTCGGGCGCGGGGATCGCATCCGAGGATCTTTCCAGGATATTCGAGGAACTTTACCGGGGCGCGAATGCGCGCAGCACGGAGGGGAGCGGGCTGGGCCTGGCGCTGGTAAACCGCATTATTTCCCTGCATGGCGGACAGATCGAGGTCCGCAGCCGCCAGGAAGGTCCGCGCGGCACTGTTTTTACCGTGCGATTGCCTGAATCCGGCCTCAAGCCCGTTACAAAATTGTGACATCTCTGGAACAGGCTTGTAACAGCGGGGAAGTATAGTATATGTATGAAAAGCTCGCAGGTCACTTCCATCCCTGAAAAGACATTGATCACAGCCGCACAGCGCGGTGATCTCGAAGCCTTTAATCTTCTGATCCTGCGCTACCAAAATCTGCTCTACGGCATCGCTCTGCGTCTTCTGAACGATGAAGATGTGGCAGCCGATGCTGTGCAGGAGGCGTTGATCTCCGCCTACCGCCGGTTCCACACCTTCCGCGGCGACTCGCTGCGCAGCTGGCTGGCCCGCGTGGTGGTGAATGCCTGCTATGACGAGATGCGCAGGAAGCGCCGCCAGCACTCTGTGCCGCTCGAGCTCTTCAACTCGGAGGGGGAGGAGATCGAGACCAGCTACTGGTTGGTCGATCCGCAGGCGGATCCGGAACTGCAGTTCGAAGCCAATGAATTGCAAATTGCGATCCAGGCCAGCCTGGACAAACTGCCGACCATCTACCGGCTGATGCTGGTGCTGGTGGATATCGAGGGCATGTCCTACGAAGAAGCCGCCGCGGCGGCAGGCATTCCGGTCGGGACGGTCAAAAGCCGCCTGGCGCGTGCCCGCCTGCAGGTGCAAAAGTCATTACAACTATCGGGAGAATTGCTGCCGGCTGCCTATCGGATCGAGCTGCCGCTCTCCGTGTAAGTGTACAATATCCCCATTGAAGGAAAATTATATATGAGACGTATCCTGGTTCTTTTCGTCGCGCTTGGCCTCATTTTGTCAGGCTGCGGCACATTGCAAATATCCCTGGAAACCCCGCTGCCGGAGATCCCGGCGGCTCCCCAGGCCTTCGAAGCGACCGAAGAGCCGAAGCTTGGCATGGACTCCTCCTCCGATGAGATTCGGAACGCGCTGCTTCAAAGCGCCAACGAATGGAAATCGATCTGGATGGATGGCACGGTGACATGGTATGCCTCCGACGGTTCGGCTGCACCGCCCCCGGTCTATCACGAGCAGGTCTGGATCGAGCTTGCGACTCCGCGCTTCCGGACGCTGCAGGGTCCCGGTGAGGGCGCGGCGGACCAGTTCACAGCCTGTGATGGAAATACGATTCTGAAAATCGATTTGAAGACCGGCTCGAGCCAGTCCAACCCTTTACCCACCTTTGCAAAGGATGCTCCTGCCGATTCGAGCCCGCATATGCTTTGGGGGCAGATCGGGACGCCGCTGAGTGAGATCGCTCTTTCTTCGAATTACGCGGTATCGACTGGTGCTGGAGACTATCGGGCTGTGGGCATTGAAATCATTGCCGGGCGAGAAGCTCTGATCGCCGAATTGACCCGCCCACAGGCTGACCTGCCTCAATGGCGCATGTGGCTGGACACCAAAACAGCAGTGATCCTGAAGTTACAGGAATTCGGCAAGGGCGGCGGTGAAGATGTGTTGGGTGAACGTGTGGTCAACCAGGTGAGCTATGACGATATCTTTGCCGATGCCCTCTTCCGGGCGCCGGCCTCACTGCCGCAGTTTGGCGACAAAACCGGCCGGGCAGAGGGACCTGTCGAGACGGCAGCCGTTTCTTCGGGAAGGGACGCGCTTGGGGAGTTGTACTTCTTCACGCTGCCGCATCAGGCCGGCCAGGCCGTCCAGCTGGTGCGACTGCCGGGGCAGTGCGTGGTCGGTTTGGCCGCATGCCCGCAGCTGGAGCCTGTCAAGACTCCCTTCCCGTTCAACTTTTCGCTGACGGCCCTTTCCTGGTCGCCGGATGGAAGTTTCGCGGCGTTCGCGTATCCCGATAACGCCAACGGCACCCCGTACAAGCTGTGGCTGTTCGACCCCGCCGCCAATACATGGACGACCGTGTTCGAATATGCCTTTATCGATCCGCCGTTCTGGTCACCGGATGGGACCTGGCTCGCCTTCCGGGTGCAGGACGGACTGGGTGGGGAGGATGTGTATGTCATCTCCCGGCAGGGCGGCGAAGCGAAGAACCTGACCACCTCCAGCAGCCTGCCCGAGGAGGGTCGACCCTACGTGATGGACGGCTGGATCACCGGAAATATCATCCTGCGTTCGGCGAAGCCCGGAAAGGAAGGTACGGTGTATCTGGTCCGGGCTGCCGATGGACACGTGCAGCCGATGTTCGAAACATTGCTGACCAATGCTGTGTTTACCCCCTCGAACGATGGCGCCTGGCTGGCATACGATGACTACAACTACGACAGCCGGAAACATACACTCTTTGTGGTGGAGCCCGATGGCGCAAACCCTGTTGAAGTGGCAAGCTTCACCGGTGGTTCGTTGTACCCGATTGTCTGGTCGCCGGATAACAACCGCCTGGCATTTGCCTACTACACCGATTTTGTCCAGAGCGGCAACCCTACTGCGGACGTGTATGTGATCGACCGCAGCGGGACCGGGCTGAAGCAGGTCTATCATGGCGTGACGGTCGGCGGGATATTGTTTTCTCCCGACGGGAAGTTTCTGCTGGTCAACGAGACGACCAGCCCGACCGGCGGCCATCTCTTCGCGGTGAATCTGGAGACGCTTGAACAACGCATCCTCCAGGCCCCGGGCCTGTCTCTCGACAGCGACTGGTATATGCCATCCTGGCGAAAATAAACCCTCTTTCAGTAATCCAAACCGCGTGGAGTACCTTTGGCTCCACGCGGTTTTTGTTTCTCTGGTTATAATTTTCATGCACGATACTTTATCGGTTCACGGAGAGTTTTCTTATGGGTATAGATGTTTCGTCTCACGATGTTTGGGCGAAGGGGGATTCGTACGAGCCGTATGTCGGCCGCTGGAGTCGACTGGTTGCGCAGGAATTCATTCCCTGGGTGGGTCTACCTGAAGATAAGCATTGGCTGGACGTGGGCTGCGGCACCGGCGCGCTCAGCCAGACGATTCTGAGTCTGGCAAACCCCCAAAAGGTGAAAGGGGTCGACCGCTCCGAAGGTTTCGCGGAAGTTGCGCGCAGGAAAACCGATCCTTCGAAAGCCGAATTTGAATTGGGGGATGCCCAGGCATTGCCGGTCGAATCGGAAACCTACGATGCCGCGGTCTCCGGCCTGGTGCTAAATTTCGTCCCTCAGCCCGACCGAATGGTCGCCGAGATGCGACGGGCCGTCTGCAAAGGCGGGACTGTCGCTCTGTACGTCTGGGACTATGCCGGGAAAATGCAGTTCATGCGTCACTTTTGGAACGCGGCCGCGGCGCTGGACCCGGCTGCGCGAGATTTCGATGAAGGCAGACGCTTTCCCCTCTGCAGCCCGGATGCCCTGACCACATTGTTTCATGATGCAGGGCTGACGGAGGTCCGGACACGTCCAATCGATATTTCAACCGATTTCAAGGACTTCGATGATTACTGGAAGCCCTTCCTGGGCGGCCAGGGATCTGCGCCGGGCTATGCCATGGCATTGAGTGAGGAACAGCGGGCGAAACTGCGCGAGCGGATCTACAACAGCCTGCCCTTTGCACTGGATGGATCGATACCCCTCATCGCGCGGGCCTGGGCGGTGAGAGGGATCAAATAGCTCTCATCTCAAAGAATACCTTTCATCCCGTCATTGCGAGTGGGGCCTCGCGCTGAGCGGAGGATCGAGTAGCCCGCAGGGCGTACACCTGCACCCACCGCAGGTGCGGTGTCGAGATCCGAAGACGAAGCGGGCGTCACGAAGCAATCTCACATTCCATATTTATAAGTAATTTTGTATGAGATTGCTTCGCTTCGCAGGGCAACGTACGCCCCCTTCGGTCGCAATGACGCAAAATTATTGAAAAGGAGAGATTCATGAAACGCTGGCAGGGTTCCTGTATTGGTGCATTCCTGGTTTTATTGATCGGTGGAGCTTCATTGGTTTTCTTTGTTCCCTTCGGCGGTGCGATGATCGCCGCGCTGCCGCCCGTGTTCGACAGGTTGACCGCCTATGTCCTTTGCCCTGATGCAACGGAGTACTCCTACAATGACTATGGTTTCGGTGCGCCGACGTCGTCCAGTCCCAGCGGCGGGACAGGTCACTACACGGAATTGACCTGCACCTTTGCGGATGGTTCGCAGAAGGTTTTTGGCAATGAGGAAGTCGGCTTGAAGGGGCTCGGCGCTTCGTTTACCGCGGCCGGGATCTGCGGCGGAGCGGTTGTGCTGCTCCTGATGATACTGGCGTCGATCATTGGAGCAAGACTGGTCAAGCCGAAATCGACCTAAATAAAAGGAGCGACGTTTCGTCGCTCCTTTTACCAATAAATTTTCTGCACTATTAATTGATCAACTCCACCATGGGTGGAACATCCACAATGACGTTTTCACTCTCATTGTATTCAACCCGCATGTCAGCGGTGCCGATCAGGTCGATGGTATAGCCGACGATCTGGCTGCGATAGCCTCCGACCCCTGCGGTGCCGTTGATCTGAATATCCGAGGCGGGCGCCAGGAAGGTGCCGACGAAACTCGAATCAGAGTTGCCGTTGATGATCATACCTTCATCGTTGCTCATCGGCAGGTAGATCAGCAGTCCGTCGTAGGGCCCGGACGTGGGTGCGGTCAGGTTGATCTGAGCGTTTCCGTTCCAGTGAACATTCCCCGAGCGCATGAAGATGGTTACTCCATTTCCGTTCAGGGTGTCATGGGCATTGACCATGAACATTCCGTCCACGCAGTAGATACCCGGTTGCAGGTTGGTCACGCCGCCTGGAGGAAAGTTCCCGTCCCAGTTTCCCGGCGAAAGCGTATTGCCGCTTTGTACGGCGTTCTGTGTGCAGGTGGGTTCAGGCGGCAGGTTCTCGGGTGGATACGGGACCGCGGCGGCCCCGGGGGTGATCGCATCTGCCGGTGTGATCGACCCGTGCAGGCAGGCCCCACCGACGATCCGGATGCCTGCCAGCGTGGCGATCTCACTGTTGCCCTGCTGATCGAAGGCGCAGTTATCGTCGGAATTGACGAAGATGCCGCTTCCTATAACTTCCGTGGCATTGGTCCCGTGTGAGCGGAAGGCGCCGCGCCCATGCGGTTTCAACGCGACCATGGCAGCCCCGGAATACAGGGGCGCCCGCGTGGGCGGCTCGACCCGCGTGACTGCTTCCACCCGGTTATGAACCTCGTCTACTCCTATGACCCGCCCGAAAGTCGTCCGGACAGTCGACTCGATGATCACTTCCACATATTCGTTATTGCCTGCATAGGGTCCGCCTTCCGGAGGGCAGTGCACATGGACAGTGCTGGATTGGCCATCATTTTGATAGCCGTTGCCTTCTGCACGTTCCAGCCCGGACTGGACCCAATCGCCTCCACGTATCTTGGTGAGGGCGGCGTCCAGGGCGGCTGTGTCGGCGGCGTTCTGGGCATGGGATCGATCTGAGAAGGCAGCACTGCCATCGATGGCCAGGGCGCCAAAACCAAACAACCCGATGGCAGCCAGGGCGATCAGGATCAGCGCCTGGCCTCTTTCGTTGAAGCCCTTCCTGTTCATTGGATCTCCTTGTGGTTCGTGAATTGACATGGAGCTGTCTATTCCGCTTCAATCATTACGACGTTCCACCGGAGATCCGGATACTGCCTGGAAGAAATTGCGGCTGGTTTGTCAGGACCAGGGATGACAAGACCTCCGAACCATCACGACTCGGAGGTCTTGTCCATCTGTTTACTGGTTTGTTCCCCCACCTCTTCCTGATCTTCTCCGTTAGATTTCTTGCATAAGCCACAGGATAGCCATGCTGCAAACATTTTGAACCACTAAGATACGGTCCCCTAAAGAGGATAATAAAGACTCTGAGAAAAAAGGCTAAAACTCCGTGACTCGGTGTCTCCGTGGTAAAGTTTTGGACTTTTGCAGGAAATCTATTAATCCGCAGGTTTTGCCTCATCCCTCCAAAATCTTGTACAAAATCTCCATATGCCTGGCTGCCCGCTGGACTGGCATGAGCGGCTCGGCGCCATCCTGGCAGTCCAGGAAGTGTGTCGTCAGGGCCAGGCTGTCCTCGGGTGCATCGCTCATGTCTATGGGGATGATTTCCTTGCGCGGCTCGCCGTTTTCCGTATAAAAGAACTCCACTTCGTGCGAATCCCAGCTGGGGAACTGGAAGCGCAGCCCGCCTTTCGTGCCGTAGAGTCGCGTCTCGTTCGGCGTTTCACCGTGCACGCCCGCGCCGCGCTCGTAGTAATAGGTCAGGCCGGTATCGAACTCCATCCAGGCCGCGCCGTGCTGTTCCACGTCGCTGAATGCCACCAGCCTGCTGATGTCACGCAAATCGTTGCGGCTGAAACTGCGCAGGGACTTCAGCTGCGGCACATCATCGAGCAGGCCGAGGTGGAAGGAAAGGTCGTACACGCCCCAATCGACGAAGGGACCTCCTCCTCCGAGCTTTTTGTCCATCGCCCATGCCCCGCTCGGATTCCACTCGATGAAGGTACTGCGGGAAAGATGGTTGTGGTGGATGTGATAGATCGTGCCCAGCCTGCCGCTGTCGATCAGGGATTTGATGAACTGGAACTTGCGCGTCAGCCGCGTGTGGCGGCAGGACGCGTCGAGCACGATCCGTCCAGGTGCCTTCTCCACGGCTGAAACGATCCTTCTGACGCTTTCGATCGACTCGGCCAGCGGCTTTTCGAGCAGGACGTGCTTGCCCGCGGAAAGGGACGCGGTCAGTTGTTCCGCGTGCAGGTAAGGCGGCGTGGCGATGACAACTGCATCCACCTCGGGGTCAGCCAGCACCTCACGATAATCCCGCGTCCACTTTTCGACGCCGAACTCCTCGGCCGCGGCCCGGGTCGTCGCTTCGCTGGCGCTGTTGACCCAGACGATCTCCGCGCGCGGATCCTGCCTGAAACAGCGCATCAGCACCTTGCCGTACATTCCCGCCCCGATGATTCCCAACTTATACCTATTCATGTTAACTCCTATGAAAAGGCCTCCGAGTCATCTTAC
>JBAVVF010000706.1:0-10714 GCA_049697155.1 Anaerolineales bacterium | reverse complement strand
TCCCCATCCTGGACGTGCTGGTGCTTTCATCAGGCTTTGTTTTGCGCGTGGCTGCGGGTGTCGCCCTGATCCTGCCGGTCGAGCGCTTTTCGCCCTGGCTGTACATGATCACAGTCCTGTTCTCCCTGTACATTGTCCTGGGCAAGCGGCGGGCCGAGCTGAACCTGCTTGCCAAGGGAGCCAGCGCCCATCGCAGGGTGTTCGATGGCTATACCATCCCGCTGCTCGACCAATACATCACGATCGTTTCCGGTACGACCATCGTGGCGTATGCGCTCTACACGTTCTCCGCGCCCAACCTTCCCGAAAACCATACCATGATGCTCACGATCCCGTTCGTGGTGTATGGCATCTTTCGTTACCTGCAATTGATCCAGGTTGGACATACGGCGGGGGCACCCGATGAAGTCGCGCTCAAGGACCGTCCGCTGCAGGCCACGGTACTGCTGTGGGGACTGGCGGTCATCGCAATCTTTTATTTATCCTAAGGCGGGATATCATTCCGCCCCACGCTTATGACCACATCTTCCGCCTCTGGCAAGATCATTTTGTTCGGTGAACACGCCGTGGTGTATGGGCGCCCGGCGCTGGCCGTACCGGTAACGCAGGTCCATGCGGATGTGGAGGTCACGGATGCGTCCCGCGCCGGGATCTGGATCGAGGCCCCGGACGTGAATCTGCATGCCGAGCTGATGACGCTGCCCTCCGACCATCCGATCGCGGCGGTGATCCATAACCTTTTCTTCCAATTCCACATTTCCCCGTTCCCGAATCTCAAAATCAGGATCAGCTCCACGATTCCGGTCGCCTCCGGGCTGGGTTCCGGCGCAGCCGTGACCGTCGCCCTGACCCGCGCGCTGGCCGCTCATCTCAGTTGTTCCATGAGCGACGAAGAAGTCAATGCCTTCACCTATGAGATCGAGAAGCTTCATCATGGAACCCCCTCGGGAATCGACAACACTGTGGTTACCCATGCCCGGCCGGTCTACTTCGTACGAGATCAGCCCATCGAGACGTTCAGTGTCGGACAGCCATTTACCATCGTGATCGCCGATACCGGCATCCCTGCGCCGACAAGGGAATCGGTGGCCGACGTGCGCAAGCTGTTCGAATCGGACGAAAAGTATTGGGACAATATGTTTGACGAGATGGGAGATATATCCTTCGCGGCGCGCCACGTGATCAGGGAAGGCTGGCTCAGGATGCTTGGTTCACTGATGGATGAAAATCACGCCTATTTGCAGGAGCTGACGGTCTCATCCCCCGAGCTGGATCGCCTCGTGGAGGCTGCGCGCGGCGCGGGAGCGCTCGGTGCAAAGCTGAGCGGCGGCGGACGCGGCGGCAACATGATCGCGCTGGTCGAACCGGAGACGGCGGAAATGGTTTCGGCGGCATTGAAGGCAGCGGGCGCGAAGAATACCATCGTTTCACAGATCATATGAAGTGGCTGACAACGGTACTGCCGTATCTGGCAGTCGGTCTCGGGATGTTCTGGTTTAAGAACGCCTGGGCCGCGCTGCTTGGATTTCACCTGGCCATCATTCTTTCCCTCCTGATGGCAGGGTCATCTGTTCCCCTCAGAACGCTTTTTCAAAGCACGAACTTTCGCTGGGTTCTGCTGAGCCTGGCATTTTCCAGCCTGGGTGGGATCTTTCTCCATCTCTTTTGGTCTGTCTTTGAAATTACGAGTGACCTCTCCGGACACGTCGGGGCGCTCGGGCTGAATTCATCCAACTGGATCGCGTTCATCGCCTACTTTTCCCTCGTCAACCCGTTCATCGAGGAATATTTCTGGCGCGGCTATCTGGGGAGCCCTGCAAAAGGTCCCTACCTTTCCGATTTTATTTACGCGGGGTTTCACGCCTTGATCCTGGTAGGAAACATTCCGGCGGGTTCGATCGTTTTCAGCCTGATCGTCCTCGTGCTGGCCGGCTGGTTCTGGCGGCAGGTGGCGCGCGAAGATCAGGGGCTGCTCGCCCCAGTGCTGGGACACATGGCCGTGGATTTCACCATCCTGCTGATCGTCTACCGGATGTCGCTTTGAAGTGTGGGGATTGAATCTATCCCTGCCTGCCGACCAGCCTTTTGTGCGTTTCACGCATGCAGGCGTCCATCACCACCTGCAGGCCGGCCGCGCGCGCGGTCTGTGCAGCCTCTTCATTGACGATTCCCTCCTGCATCCAGACGACTTTTGCGCCGGCCTGGATCGCGCCTTCCACAACGGGAGGAACATCCTCGGGCTTGCGGAAGACCTGCACCACGTCGATCTTTTCCGGCACGGAGGCCAGATCGGGGTAGGATGTTTCGCCAAGGACCTCGCTCACGGTCGGGTTGACGGGGATGACCCGGTAGCCCTGGCTTTTCAAATATTGCGCAACGCTGTAACTGGCTTTTTCCGGGTTGGATGACAGTCCCACACTGGCAATCGTCCGGGTGGATTGCAGGATCTCTTTCAGCATTTGATCGTTATTCATAAAAATTCTCCCCCTTTCAGACCCGGCGAAGCGGCCGAAACTTACGGCTCCTTAATTTCCGCCGCGCGAGCCTTCGCAGGTTCAGCAGCTGTTGGCCCCTCTTGAGCGGAAGGTTCCTCCGGTTGGGGCGCCTCCGCTTTGCGTCCGAACCAGAACGAAGCGACCGGGTTGAAGCGAATGAATATCTCGTAGATCAGGACCGGTCCCAGCACGCCCATGATGAAGCCCACCAGGATGGACAGCGGGAAATTGCCGGTCAGTGTCATCAGCTTCTGTCCCCAAAAACCCTGTACCGGGACATGGAACAGCAGGATGATCAGAGAGATGTTGCCAAAATATTTAAGCGGGGCGGCCAGCCGGCTGGCATGCAATTCGATCTGGCGGGCTACCGCCAGGGCAAACAGGATGCCGAGGATCGCCTCCGCCGTATTCACGAAGAACGAGTCGTAGATCCGTTTGGCAATGTCGACTGAATGGGGGAACAGGGAATTGAGCACGATCAATCCGGCGCCCGTTCCGATCAGGAGAAGGAGGCTGTCAAATGTTTTTTCAGAGCTTACCTGCCTGATCTCATTGCCCAGGATGAAAAAGAATCCACTTAACAACATCAGGTCAAGGCTGAACGGCAGGCCGAACAGTTCGTAATCCTTGCCAAAAATGGAGAGGGAAAATGGGTAAAAGATCCGGAGAAGCGGCAATGAGATTGCCAATGTTCCAAGGAGCACTGCCCACCGGAACCAGCGATTTTGGATTTTGCCTACAACAACAATAAAAACAAACGCATAAAGACTGACCACAAACAAGTTGGGCAGGAACCACAACTGCGCCCAGTCAATATAGTTGATACTTCCATATAGTGACTTGAAGATCCGTACGAGCGCAGTTTGAAAGCCCATCTTCTCGAAGGACACCGATGCGAAATAGATCAGGAAGATCGTGAATAGATACGGCTTCAGGACCGAATGGAATCTCTTCTTGGAGTAATCGAGGAAAGAGCTGGATATATTGGTGAAATATCCGGACAGGAAGAAGAACAGCGGGACATGAAATGAGTAAATGACTTGATGGAAAAAGGGTGAAAGGGATCCGAAATCGTTATGCCCCAAAACCACCAGCAGGATACCAATGCCCCGGGCGATGTCGAGATATTCGATTCTTTTGGCCATGACGATATTTCCTGAACCTGATTGTACGACAGAAATCCGCCAGTCGCAGGCTGGCGGAAAATGAGGCAGGGAGCATGTCGCCGGTCCGGCCGTTGAAAGCTAGAGCCAGTCCCGTTTGTAGAAGATGTAGGTTGCAATAGCAGTCAGTACCAGCGCGATGCCAAAGACGATCGAAAACGCAAACGGGTCATCCATTGACAGGGGCAGCGTTACATTCATCCCGAAAAAGCCCGCGACGACGGTCGGCAGGTTGAGGATGATCGTCAGGGCCGCCAGGGCCTTCATGACGCCGTTCAGGTTGTTGGAAATGATCGAGGCAAACGCATCCATCATACTGGAGAGGATCTCGGTGTTGATGTTGGTCATCTGGATGGCTTGCTGGTTTTCGGTCAGCACATCCTCGAGCAGGTCCTGATCCTCCTCATAGTAGTTGAAGATCTGCGTGCGCTGGACGCGCTCCATCATCACCTCGTTCGAGCGCAGGGCCGTGGCAAAGTAGGTCAGGCTCTTCTGGTACTTTAGCAGTTCCAGCACCTCGCGGTTGCGCGTGGATTTCTGCAACTGATCCTCGACTGCTTCGGTGATCCGGTTGATCTCGCGCAAATGCGCAAGGTAACGCGTGGCGGTTTCGAGGAAGATATATAACGCAAAGCGATAGCGCTTGCCGGTCTTGAGCAGGCGATACTTGCCGTTGGCCAGCACCTTGAACATGTCCTTCTCATAGCGGCAGATGGTTACAATGATGTTGCCCTTGATCATGATGCCGAGCGGGATGGTGGTATAGGGAATGTCGCTGTCGGGCTGGCTGTGGGGAATCCGAATCAGGATGAAGGTGTAATCTTCATCCCGTTCCATGCGCGGCATTTCGTCGAGGTCGAGTGAATAATTAATGTAATCAGCATCGATCCCCCAATCAACGATCTTTTGAATTTCCTGCGGGGTCGGATCGACCGCCTTGACCCACGCCCCGTTCGCGATGGATTCGAGCTGCTCGAGTCCCTGCTCGGTGGTCTTGTAAATGGTGAGCATGGCTGCCTCCTTACGTGAAATGATCACGCCGGAGGAGCGCTCACCTCCTTCGTGACATCATGGATATGATCTTGCAACGCGTATTGCGCCAGGCCGAAGGTCTCGAAGATCCCGCCGCAGGCGGGGCCGCGCCGCGGGGTGTCCGGTACTTGGCGGTTGACTCTCTGTAGAATCTAAGTCACTCTCTGTCGTAAGAAACATTACCTGTCCTTGCCGCGATTTACGGCTTGTGTATTTTACGCCCGTTGGATGGATTCCACAACCACTATGGGTATAGGATCGTCAGCCGCGTTGCAATCTTGAAAGCTTTTCCGGCGGCGTCTACCCGGCCGAAACCTGAGCCCGCTGCACCCGGGCGGGATCTGCCCGCTTGACGCCCATGTCAAACTGTAGTTCAATGAGCGCCTACCATGATTCCCGGACTGGATGGCCTCCGCGCAGTTGCCTTTTTGCTCGTCTTTGCTTTGCATACCGATTATTTGCAGATAGGCTGGGTGGGCGTCCAGTTCTTTTTTGTTCTATCGGGATTTTTGATCACCGGTATTTTGCTGGATATGAAGAGATCCCTGCCGCCCAGGGAATATTTTTTCAAATTCTATGGCCGGCGCTTTCTTCGGATCTTCCCTCTCTATTATTTCTTCTTATTATTGATGTGTGGGGTGGCCCTCTGGCTGATCTCCGTCCCATACCGGCCCAACTACATGAAATTGTTCCTGGACCAGGCCCGGTATGCCTTTCTGTATATCTATGATTTTTTCTTTGCAACGAACCTTGTCAAGAACCATTACTTTCTCGATCACTTCTGGTCCCTTTCGGTGGAGGAACAGTTCTATATTTTCTGGCCGCTGTTGATCCTGCTTATCCCCGAGAAGGCGTTGAAAAAACTATCCCTCAGTTTCATCGTGCTGGGACCAATCTTGCGTCTGATCTTCCTGCTTATTTATCGCTCGGGCGAGTTCCGGTTCCTGGCCAGCCCGGTGGAATGGTTTATTTACCCTCTGCCTTTCAGCCATATCGACGCGTTTGCCTTCGGCGCGTATATCAGCCGTTACCCGTTCCCAAACGCCCGAAAACAATTCTTCCTCCTTCTGGGCCTGTTGCCGATCATCGGTTTTGCAGCACAGTACCTTGCCACCGGGAACCTTGGCGAGCTTTCGGCGTTTGGCTTTCCCGTCTTTTTGGGCAACACCTACCAGTACATCTGGGGCTATTCACTCCTAAACTATTTCTTCGCTGTCACGATCTGTGTCGTGGCAAAGGATGGTATGTTCCTCCGTTTTCTGGACTGGAAGCCCATGCAGTACCTGGGAAAGATATCGTACGGCTTGTATATTTACCATTTTCCAATTGTATATTTCGCGGCCAATGTCCGTGACCTGGGGTTTTCCGAGTCCGTGACGCGGGCGCTGACGGCAGTGATCACTTTTGCCGCCACGCTCCTGGTGGCCGCCGCAAGTTATCAGTTGATGGAAAAGCCCATCCTGAATCTCAAGGACCGCTTCTTTTCGCTCAAACCATCCCGGGGGCCAAAAAAGGTCATAGCCGTAACAATAGAATGAATGCATCCGCCACCACAACCACCAGATTGAGAACATCCATCTCGTGGCAAAGCCTTGCGATTGCCGCATTTGCCCTGCTCGGGGTCCTGCTGCGCCTGCGGCATTTTCTGAGCGGACGCTCCCTGTGGGTGGACGAAGCCATGCTGGCGCTGAACATTCTCCAGCGCAATTTCGCGGGCCTGCTCCAGCAGCCAATGGAGTATGGGCAGGGCGCGCCGATCGGTTATCTGTTCTCGGTCAAAGTGTTGACCCTGCTGCTCGGCGATTCGGAGTATGCCCTGCGCTTCTTTTCCCTGCTGGCCGGCCTGGCCGCCCTGGCGCTGATGATCGTCCTCGCCCGGCAGTGCCTCGATCGGACGGGAGCGGTCATCGCGGTGGCGCTGTTCGCCTGCATGCCGTCCCTGGTCTATTACTCAGGCGAGACAAAACAATACATGGGGGACGTCCTCGTCTGCCTGCTGTTCCTGTTCATATTCTTTCGGATGCTGCACAAGCCCGCAACGGGGAAGGATTTCGTTCTCTTCGGCGCGGCCGGGACTCTGCTCCTGTGGTTCTCGCACCCCGCGGTCTTTGTCGCGGCAGGCGTCGGGCTGACGCTCTTCCTGCACTACTGGCTGGCCAAAGATCGGACGCGGATGCTGTGGACGGCGTTGTGCGGCGCGGTCTGGAGCCTCAACGTGGGTGTCCTGTACGTTGTCAACCTGCGCCACCTGGCGGCCAGCGAATACCTGCTCACGTTCTGGCAGAGCGGATTCATGGAACTGCCCCCGTGGAGAAACCCCACCTGGTTCGCACACATCTGGGATTCGCTGTTGAAGGATCCGCTCGGGCTGGGGATCCAGCCTTTGATCGGGTTCCTGCTTTTCGGCGCGGGGATTGTGTTCCTCTTCCGCCGGGACTGGCGCTCCGGCGCGCTGATCCTGCTGCCGCTGCTCCTGGCCCTGGCCGCATCGGCTTTACACAAATACTCCCTGCTCGGACGGATGCTCTTGTTCGCGGTGCCGCTCTTCGTCATCGGGCTGGCTGCGGGTGTGAATGGACTGGCCGGGCTGGTCAAAAACCGGTATGGTTCTCATGGATTGCGGCTGCTCATGGCGGTCTACCTGCTTTGGGCGCCTCTCCACACTTCCCTGGCTGAATTCGCGGAGCCGAAGACGCGCGAACATATCAAGCCCAGCATGCAATACCTGCAGGAATCCCGCAAACCCGGCGACGTCATCTACGTGTATTACAACACGGTCCCGGCCTTCCGTTTTTACGCGCCGAAGTATGGGCTGGCGCCCGGGGAGTTCATCATCGGCGCCGACCATTCCACCGACCCCGAGGCCTACTACCCCGAGTTGGACGCGCTGGATGGAGAGAAGCGCGTCTGGCTGATCTTCTCGCACGTGTACGAGCGCGGGGAGTTCAACGAGAGGGACTTCATCCTTGCCTATGCGGATGGATTGGGGAAAAGGGTCCGGGAGTTCCGCATCCCGGCCACAACGGTTTATCTTTATCTTTACGATCTAAGGTAAATACGCAAATATCCAGGCCCTGGTGATTTCTTTATGGTCCGGTCGTCTCCTTCCTGCGTAAACCTGGGTCCGTCGTGGAACTGAAACGAAATTGCTCATAGACGGCAGCGTTTATGTGTAACAAGATTGAACTCCAAACCATCACAACCCCATGTTGCGATGTCAATAGCACTGGGTGTAGTAGATTCTATTGCAGGTGCAGATTTCATCAGGAGACTAAACTTCTCAAATGCTTGAGAAGTAACGCTGCTTATAAAACGTGCGGTTGTTATGTGCATAATTCGGCCCATGTCCAAAGGGAACCCATTTTCCTGACAAATATTGCCAATATTTCGGCAAAGATGCCAAAGGTCTTGATTCGGATAACCAGAAACAAGGATGGCTTCATCGTTATACAACCACTTCCCAAATTCAACACAGATGTTTTTAGGACGATCGTTTATTCCCTTTTCAACTGATTTCATAAGCTGTGAAAGAATTGCCGAATCAGGAGCAAATCCTTCCAGGCCTACTTTGCCGTATGTGCCAACTGTTGTATGAAGATTTTGTTCATTGTATTCAAGGATGGGCGGTAAAACGGAGCGAATCCCGGTCATAAAATGCGAAATGGCCCGGGTCGTCTTTTCATCGTATCGAAGCACAATACAATATCCTGCTTCGGGATTTTGGAGCTGGCGATTCGGTCTTAACCCGCCTTGAACCCATACCTGTTCATTTGGGAAACTATCAAAGATGGCTTGTGCGTTTTCAACAAAGATATCAAAGGTCATACGCGAATTTTCTTTTGTATGTGTTAGGCTGCCCGCGCATCCCACTCAGTTCGTACGATGCTTACTACCCGGTTCTGTGATCGCCTTCATCACCCAGAGCCCATCACGTCGTTCCACCCGCATCACAAAGTCAAACTGATCCAAGGCAAGACAACAGTTCAAGTCTGCCTCTAACTTGTCCCATTGTGCTTGCGTGAATACCCCGCGCGCCAGCAAGGCACGACCGTGTTCTAACCACGCCGCACGAATTGTACCAAGCATCACATCGGCTTCCGGGTGTTCATCGCGGAGGAGAGCAGTCATATACTCTGCACAGGCCTGGTCTGCGATCCCATCTTCGGTGCATACAAAGGTGACTCGTTCGGACGCTTGCTGTTTGAGGTAACCGACGGTTGCGCGAGCGCAAACTAAACTGCCTGCCACCAATGTCCGGGCGTTCACACTTCGTACCAAACCCGGTGTGCCATTGGGGGTGCACAGAATGATGCACCGACCATGCCAATCACACTCGCGTACTTCGGCGGGAGAATTGCCATAGTCAAAGCCCCTGGCAGGTTCCCCACCCAGCTCTCCCATCCCTATCAGCACGGCTTGCGGAAAACGCGCCCGTAAGCTGATGGCTTCTTCTGCCGAAGCGGTGATAAGGATCTCGGGAGCGCCCGCAGCAAAGACATAGGCAGCCGTCGTAAAAGAACGCCACACATCAACCACAACAACACTTTCGGTGGCAGAGGCACAAGTTTCCGGGGGAATACAGTCAATATGCACAGGTTACTTCTTTCGACACGGAGAGAAATCTCATATGCAAGTGCAGCCTAACGGTGTGCGTTAGCTGCGGCTGGAGAGGATAAGGCTGGGAAACGGGAAACTGCCAAAGCCCAGGAAAAGTCTGAAAAACGAGCAGACTCCCAGCCGTCCGGTGCACGCCGCGCAGCGGGGCTGTGTTAGGCGTTTTTTTGTTGTGCAAGACTCCTTGCCTGAAGAAAGACTTAGGGCGATGGAAGGTTTTTCTTTCTTGAAATCATTTATTCTTAAAAACCTCATCCAGCATATTAGATATTTTTGTATAACCTTCAGGGATGGCGTCGCCTTGTCTTGAAATCACACTTCCGCCAAGCCTTATTCTTTCACTTGTCTTGAGAGCGAGATGGAAACCGATTACATCCATGCTAGGCTGTTCGTGGACATGAAATGTTTCCACTTTTTCGACTTCAGCAAAAGGAATTTTCCGTTCATCCGTAGTGACCAATTTCGTGTTTGGGTCAATGATGACAGTATGGATCTTGAAGCGGCGAAAAAGAATTGTTACACACCCATTTGGTTCTTCGTAGATAAATGTCAATTTCCCGTCGGCAGATTTTAATATCTTCCCATTAAAATCCATTTTGATCGTGTTATTTTCTGAAGACATATTTACTCCTTTTTTATGATTGGGTCTGGACCCTGGGGATTGCTATTGATTTAACCGCCAATGAAGAAAACAAAAAACGAAAAAGCCAATGGACATAGATACATGATGTTGAGGATCAATCCGACTACAGGGAGGAATTTTCTTTGCTGTTTGTGGGCTAACCCAATGATGGCAAGAACAAGCCCTGTGATCCAGAGGAAAGGAACAACGCAGAGCACAGAGGATTCCAAGATTCTTATTAATGTGTAAGGTGTCCCTCTGTAGCTGAAATAGCCAGATATGATAAACAAAGTGGGGTTGAGTATACCGATAATGATCGAGACGATCCCGAAGGGGGAGTGTCCTCTTGGAGATGGCGGAGCAGAATCGGCGCTGGCGATCGACTCGTTTCTTTCGGGTGTTTCATTTTGATCGGTCATGTGTTATTCATCTCCTGGAAAGGCGATTTGCGACCAATGCGAATATTCGATTTGAAAGATCAATCTGTGAAACTCGTAAATTTCTTCACTGCCCAGACTACTAACAAAAATAAACCAATGATCCCAGTGACGATTATTGTGACGCTATTAAGCATGAAGCCGATGATGGATAAATATGCATATAAATTTGAGATAGATTGACTTGAAGTTGTGCCCATTTCCCTTTTACTTTCCAACTGATGCAAAGACTAATTTGCCTTTAGAAATTCTTTGTTTAGCGAAACGAAAAGCTATCATAAATAAACGCCCAACGGTTTGCGTTACTGGCAGGTGGGCGGGCGTGGACAATGCTTGGGAGCAGAAAAAACT
>JBAVVF010000705.1:0-2464 GCA_049697155.1 Anaerolineales bacterium | reverse complement strand
GCGCAAGGACGTCAATCTGCGCACCTGCTTTTGGCTTTGATCGTACAGCTGGGCGCGGTGGATCGAATTGCCGGTGATTTCCGCCAGGATGGTGAGAAGATTGACCTCCGACGTCAGCTGGCGTCCCATTTCGATCTCGATCATCAGGACGCCCACCGGGCCGGCCGTGGATTGGATGGGAATAAAGATCCCGACCAGTCCGGGCGCGACACTATCCCGGTTCCCTTCGAAGAGCAGCGGGTCATTCTTCAGCTCCGGTGAGATATATGTCATTCCGGTTCTGAACGTGTGTCCGACGATTCCATCCATCAGCCCCAGGGAGGTATGTTTGAGCGTATTCTCCGTGCCTCTGGCAACGCGTTGAACCAGCCTCTCGCTGACGTGATCGTACAGCCAGATGGAGCCGTGCGGGGGCTCGAGTAGCTGCATGGTTTCACTTAGCAAGATTGGGAGCATTTCCTCAAGTGACTGGCTCATCCGCAGCGAGGTGGAAATGCGGTTGACGACCTCCAGTTCCTTCAAGCGGCGCTGCGTTTCATCGTACAGCCGGGCATTCTCGATGCCAGCCGCAGCCTGATTTGCGAATGCCATGGCAGTTTCAATAACCGCTTCGTCGTACATCCCGGGTGTATGGCTATCAAGGGTGAGATAACCAACGGCTTCACCTCTCGAGATCAGCGGGATGGCCATCCAGCCATGGACATTGTACGAATTCCCCCAATTATTGAAGCGCGGATCCTTTTGCGCGTCCTGCAGGATGATGGGTCGACCGGTCTGTTTGATCACCCGGAACAGCTCATCATCTGCGGGGAATGTGAGATTGTTCAATTCCTGCGAATCGGGATAGCCGTAGGCCATGGCAATCCGCAATCGATCGCCTTCCAGAAAGAAAACGCTGCCGCTATCGTAGGGGATGACCTGCTTAAGCGCCACCAGGATTTCCTTCACCACATTATTGGGATCCAGCGTCGAGGAAATGACCGAGGCAGCCTGCCGCAAGGTTTCTGCTTCCTGACGGCGCCTCTGTTCCGATTCGAACAGGCGGCCGTTTTCGATGGCGGTCGCGGCATGGGTGGCGAGCATTTCCAGTAAAGCCTGTTCTTCCATGTCATAGGAATAAGGTTGGTAGCTTTGCGCAGAGATCATCCCGATGATCTGCTCGCCGGTTCTCAAAGGTACCGCCACCACTGATTGGACTCGTTGCAGTGGCCCGAAGTGAAATACTTCTCTCTCCCCGATTTCCGTCTCGTTTCTCAAAATGATACCCCTGGCACCCTCGATTACGGCCCCGCTCAGCCCTCTGCTGCCCGGGACGACTTCTGTCTCCCAGCGCTCTCCCGCTTCAACGGTGTAGACCGAAATGTTTTCGTTTTTTGCTTCATCGTGAAGGACGATCGTGAACACGTCACAGGGCATCAACTTTTCCGTGGCTTCATGAATGGCAGCGTAAATCTGTTCGGCGTCCTGGCTAAAGCGGACAATATCCTGGCTGATGCGATGGAGCACTGCCCGGCGGTCCGCGCTCTGCAGGGCATTCTCGTAGAGCTGAGCCTTCTCGATCGCGATACCGGCCTGGTTGGCGAAAACCTGCATGATCTCGGCATGCTCTTCCGTATAGAAGTTTGGTTCCCGGCTGCGCAGGTTGATCAATCCAAATACTTTATCCCCGGCGGCCATGGGTATGCCCAGCCAACTGTGGATGGATTCATCGTCACCTGTCACAAAGTTGTAACCCGAGCGCTCCTCCGACAGGATCATCGGCTGGTCCTGATGCCGCCAGAGATCGCTCCACTCTCCCCATTTGACCGAATCCCATGTATCCCTTTGTCCGATCTGCCCATTCCCGGCCAAAAGACCGCGCTCAGCCACGATTTCCAAATGGCCCTGGTTCATTGTCTCGATGGAGGCCCCGTCATAAGGGACCAGTTTAGCAGCGGAGTCAAGGATGATTTGGTAGAGGGCAGCGAGTTCAAGTGCGGTTGACAGGGAGCCCGTGGCCGTTCGCAGGATTTCCGCCTGTTCCCGGCGAGCCAGTTCGGATTTGTAAAGGCGGGCGTTTTCAAAGGCGATTGCCGCGGAGTTGGCAAGCGCGGTGAGAAGGCTTTCATCCCTTTCGGTGTATGCATCGAGCTGGGTAGACTCGATATTGAGCACCCCGATCACCTTGCCGCGTGCAATCAAAGGTACACACAGTTCCGACTGAATATTTTTCCTGGCAGCGAAGTAGCGCTTCTCTTTTGACACATCCCCTGTGCGAATCGTCTGGCCGTATTGGGCAACCCATCCGACAATTCCGTCGCCCAACTGTCGTTTTTCGTTCAGGACGAATTCCCTGTCTTGTTCATAGTTTTCCGGGTTCTGTGTTTCCTGGCTTACTGCCAGGGGAATGATGCGTTGGCTTTGCTCTTCGAGCAAATGGACCGAAGCAAATTCATACCCTAACAGGTCATTCATTGTCCTGATC
>JBAVVF010000704.1:0-3069 GCA_049697155.1 Anaerolineales bacterium | reverse complement strand
GGACAGGCGTCCGGCTTTTGATAGAGTACAGGCGGAAAACCTTCGATGGAGAACAACCTGGTACGTTCCTTCTCATCGACGCGCGGCAGGCTGCCGAGCAATCCAATCGTGTAGGGGTGCTCGGGATTGGCATACAATTCCCTGACCGGCGCTTCCTCAATGATATAGCCACCGTACATCACCAGGACCCGTTGCGCAATGCCAGCGACAACGCCCAGGTCGTGGGTAATCCAGATGATGGCCATGCCCAGTTCATCACGCAAGCGCTTGACAAGATCCGTGATCTGGGCCTGGATGGTCACATCCAGGGCGGTCGTGGGCTCATCGGCGATCAGAATTTGGGGGCTGCAGGACAGGGCCATGGCGATCATCACGCGCTGGCGCATGCCGCCGGAATATTGATGAGGATAATCATTCAAGCGGTCCTTGGCATTCGGAATACCCACCATGGACAACAGCTCAGCCGCCCGCTCGCGGGCCTGCTTTTTGGTCATGCCGATGTGCAGCACCAGCGGCTCTTCCAGTTGATGACCGATGGTCAGAACAGGATTCAAGGAAGTCATTGGATCCTGAAAGATCATACTGATCTGAGCGCCGCGCACATGGCGCAGTTCTTCTTTGGGCATGCTGATCAAATCTTGTCCGGAAAAAATGGCTTTCCCCGCAGTGACTTTTCCAGGTGGAGAGGCTATCAATCCGAGGACCGAAAGCATGGTTACACTTTTCCCACATCCGCTTTCGCCCACCACCCCTAAGGTTTCACCTTCCGCTAATCCAAATGAAACACCATTGACTGCATGAACTGTTCCATCCGGAGTTTTGAACGTTGTTTCGAGCCCTTGTACATCGAGAATGAATTCGGGCATCCGTGTATTATTCCTTTACTAAATTGGAGTATTGGAACGACATGTTCCAGAGCGCCAAGCAAGCAGAATTATACCTAATTCCCGAAGTGCGTCAACTCTAATACAGTTGTAAGACAATCCTAAGACCCTGGAATCGCCAAAAACAGTTCTCCAGAACTGTTTTAGACAACTCCGCGGGGGGATACAGAGGTTAATTCTCCTTTCAGCCGCCCGTCAGAACCTGCATTCCATCACTTTGTTGACAGTGTCTTTTCAAGGCAGTAGAATGACTTGGTTGAAAAATCAAAAGCAGGAGGCTGAGATGCTAAAGGAATTCAAGGAATTTGCCATACGCGGTAATGTAATGGACCTGGCTGTCGCAGTCATTATTGGAGGTGCGTTTGGAAAAATCGTGACCTCCCTCGTGAACGACCTGATCATGCCGTTGATCGGACTTCTTCTGGGCGGGATCAGCTTCAACGATCTGGCCATCACGGTCGGTGGCGCGGTGATCAAGTGGGGCGCGTTCGTGCAGTCGATTATCGACTTTATCATCATTGCTTTTGTGATCTTCCTGCTGGTACGCGCCATGAACCGTTTGAAACGACAGCCGCCTGCCACCCCCACCACAAAGGAATGCCAGTACTGCTTCACCACCATTCCGCTTAAAGCCACGCGCTGCCCGAACTGTACGTCCGAGTTCGAGTAAAGTAAACAAGTATCAAGTACACAGGTCAAGTATCTACTTGTCTACGTGTGTACTTGAATACCTTTTCCCTCTCCAATGAAATTTCTCGACAAACTCAACCAGCAGCAGCTGAACGCGGTCACAGCGGGGAATGGGCCCATTTTAGTGGTGGCCGGCCCGGGGTCCGGAAAGACGCGCGTGCTGACGCAGCGCATCGCCTATCTCATCGCGGCCGAGGGAGTCCGGCCATGGCAGATCCTGGCGGTCACGTTCACGAACAAAGCCGCCAGGGAAATGCAGGCCCGGGTCAAAGCCCTGCTGCCCGACCAGGCCATCGAAGGGATCATGCTCGGGACATTCCATTCCATCTGCGCCCGTCTCCTGCGCCGGGAGGCGGAACATCTCCCGATCGAATCGAATTTCGTCATTTTTGATACGGACGATCAGGAACGGATCGTGAAGGCCGTGATCCGTGAATTGAATATCAACGAAAAGTTATACCGCCCGTCCAGCGTGCACGCCGCGATCTCGCGCGCCAAGAACGAGATCATCGGACCCGACGAGTATCCGGCCACAACCTATCGCGACGAAATCGTGAAGCGCGTCTATGGGGAGTATCAGAAGCGGCTCATCGCCAGCAACGCCGTGGACTTCGACGACCTGCTGGTCTACACTGCCCGCCTGCTGGAAGATAATCCGACCGTGCGCGATAAATACGCACAGCGCTTTCGACATATCCTTGTGGATGAGTTTCAGGATACCAACCTTGCACAATATGCTTTGGTGAAACATCTTGCTTCACATCATAAAAATGTGTTTTGTGTCGGGGACCAGGACCAGAGCATATATTCATGGCGCGGCGCGGACTGGCGCAACGTCCAGCGCTTCGAACAGGATTTTCCCGACTCGCAAACCATATTGCTCGAACAAAATTATCGCTCGCGGCAAAACATTCTCAACGCGGCGATGGGCGTGATCGACCGCGCCTCGAACCGCAAGCGCAAGAAGCTCTTCACCGACCGCGGCGAGGGCGAAAAGATCTTCTTCTATGAAGCGCCGGATGATTACACCGAAGCATCCTTCGTTGTGGATACGATTGCCCAACTGGTTGCTTCCCGCCAGTTCGAGCCGGGCGACTGCGCGGTGATGTATCGCACGAACGCGCAATCCCGCCTGATCGAGGAAGCGTTCCTGCATGCGCGGCTGCCCTATCGTTTGGTCGGCGCGCAGCGCTTCTACGGACGCCGCGAAGTCAAGGATGTGATTGCGTTCCTGCGCCTGATCCACAACCCCGCCGACGAGGCCAGCCTGGACCGGGTCATCAACGTCCCGCCGCGCGGCATCGGCGATAAAACGTTAACTACAGTGCATACTGTTGCACGGCAGAACAATCTGCAGCCCGGCTTCGTGTTGATCGACCTGGCACGCGGCGCTGATTCGCAATTTTGGTCATCCTTTGCCGGACGGGCTGCCATCTCGCTGGCAGACTTCGGAGGCATGCTGGCCACCTGGCGCGCTGCGGCTGCCTCTCTCACC
>JBAVVF010000703.1:0-3728 GCA_049697155.1 Anaerolineales bacterium | reverse complement strand
AAATGCTCTGGTTGTGTGGGCCCACAGTCGCGGTCAATTCAGAGATCGATATGCTCCTTATTTCCTGCAGGGCATTCTTGTTTTGCTGGCTGTTTTTATGACAGCCTATCTCGTCAACCTGCGCGTGATTGCCAGCGGCTGGGCCGAGGACGATGCCATCTACCCTGAAGTGGATGCAATGTTTTTGGATAACGGGATCCGGCCCGGGGACGTCGTGATCGTTCGCAATCCACCCGGGTATTTCATCGTTTCCGGACGTTCGTCGATTGCCCTGCCATTCGGAGATGAGTCGACGATTCTGGCTGTTGCCGAACGGTATGGGGCACGTTATCTCGTGATCGAAAAGGAAGGGACATTCGAGTCGATCCAGGATTTATACGATCAGCCGCAAGGTAACCCTTCGTTCGTGTACATAGGAGAGATCAATGAAGCGAAACTCTATCGCATCGAACTGGAACATTGATCCACGTATTGTCATCGCATTTGCGGCGCTGATTGCCGTTCTCTTCTACCTGATCCTCAGTGAGTTAATCTTTCAGATTGGCTTTCCCCTGGATGATACCTGGATCCACCTGACTTATGCCCGCAATCTTGCCGGGCACGGGGAATGGGCCTTCCGGCTTGGCGAACGTTCGGCCGGTTCCACCTCACCCTTATGGACGGCCCTGCTTGCCCTTGGTTTTCTCCTGCGGCTTGGTCCCTACGTATGGACGTTCTTCCTGGGTTGGATCGTATTAACGATATTGGCCATCTGTGCCGAAAACATTGCCCGGAAGCTGGTGGGTGCATACAAATCGCGCCTTCCCTGGGCGGGACTCTTCTTTGTCTTTGCGTGGCATCTGACGTGGTCGGCGGTTTCAGGGATGGAAACGCTCCTGCACGGACTGATTGTCCTTGCAGTCCTTGGCGCCCTGCTCAACGGTTCACGCCGCTATCTGGTCCTCGGCCTGCTGGCCGGTCTCAGCGTCTGGGTCCGCCCCGACGGCCTGACCCTGTTGGGACCGATCCTGTTTACCGCGCTGTTATCCGAGAGGTCGTGGCAGGCGCGTGGTGCAGCCGTATGGAGAGTCCTGCTTGGCTTCAGCTCGTTATTCTTTTTGTATCTGCTGTTCAATCTGGCGCTCTCGGGAAATCCGCTGCCGAACACCTTCTATGCCAAGCAGGCGGAGTACGGGGCGGCCTGGCTGTCGCGCCCGCCGGCTGAACGGATTACAAATTATCTCTGGCCGATTCTGGCCAGTCCCTTCCTTGCACTGATACCGGCGGCCATTGTTTGGCTTTTCAAGAGCATGCGCGGGCGCAACTGGGGCGCCCTGGCGGGTCTGATCTGGTTTCTTGGCTATGTTGCGATCTATTTTACGCGTCTACCGGCCTACCAGCACGGCCGGTATATTATTCCGGCTTTGCCCATACTCTATCTATGGGGGGTGCTTGGTTTCCTGGAACTGATCTCCTCGCCCAACCTGAACGGGCGCATTGCCTCATTCTGGCGGGCCGTGACGGTCGTCCTGACGGTTGTGTTTGGCTTTTACGGTGCCCGTCAAAACGCCTACGATGTCTTTTTGATCGAGAGCGAGATGGTGACTACGGCAAAATGGGTCCGACAAAACCTGCCGGCCGATGCCCGGCTTGCAGTGCATGATATCGGCGCGCTCGGATATTACGTTCAGAATCCCCTGGTGGATATGGCGGGTCTCATCACGCCGGAGGTTGTCACTTTTATCCGTGATGAGGACCGGCTGGCTGAGTATCTGGATGCGAAATCGGTGGATTATTTAATCACCTTTCCGAGTTTCTATCCACAGCTATCTTCGCAGCACGACTCTGTTTTCGAGGCGGGTCTCGAGTTCGAGCCACTCCAGTTCGATGAAAACATGCAGGTCTACCGCTGGAAGTGATCCGTATTACGAAATTGAAATGCAGTCTGAAATCGAAAAATTGCCCGGACGTCGCTACTGTGCTATACTCTTATTAAGACTTTCACAGGGAACAGGCAAAGGATGAATGAGATAACACTGCTTATCGCAGACGATCACCCGCTCTTCCGCCAAGGTGTGGTGGACACGTTATCGTTCGAGGAGGGCTTCCGCATCATTGGACAGGCTGCGGATGGGAATGAGGCGATTGCCCAGATCCGTGCCCTCAAACCGACGGTCGCAATCCTGGATGTCAATATGCCGGGGATGAATGGCCAGCAGGTAACTCATCAGGTGACATCCGAGCATTTGATGACTCGGGTGGTGCTCCTGACCGGTTATGACGACATCGAACAGGCCATCCATGCCGTGCTGGCTGGGGCGTTTGGCTACTGTGCAAAGGATATTGAGCCGGAGGTGCTGGCCCGCACCGTGCGTGCGGTGTCCGAAGGCAAATATGCGGTTGCCGGACATATCTTTACCCGCCGGGAACTGGATCATTGGATCGACGAGCAAATGGATGGCGCGCGCAGATCGTACAGCGAGCCGGG
Organism: Anaerolineales bacterium; assembly: GCA_049697155.1. GTDB lineage: Bacteria > Chloroflexota > Anaerolineae > Anaerolineales > Villigracilaceae > Defluviilinea. Next base: position 1,261 of record JBAVVF010000703.1, on the reverse strand, counting down.
TTCGCCGTTCCATCCGCTCTCCGATCGCGAAATGGAAGTGCTGGCCTGTGTGGTGCGCGGCATGAGCAACAAGGAAATCGCGGGGTTATTGGGCATCAGCCACCAGACCGTGAAGAACCACGTCACCTCCATCCTGCGCAAGTTCGGGGTGGAAGATCGGACGCAGGCGGTCGTCTATGCACTGAAGCGAGGCTGGGTCAAACTGCAGAACGGTCAGGTGAAGAACCAGGAGTAGTTTTCATGGCAATCGACAATGTTACAACCCCCAGCAACGAGTTGGATTTGCAGGCAGAACTGGAAGAGACGGAAAAAGCTTTGCGTGAGGTGACTCTTATGATTGAGCAGAGCCAGGGGGAGGTGTCAAAGCTCTCACAACGCAATGCGGCCATCACCACGCACCTTCAGCAGGTTCAGAATCAGTTCGATCGAATGCCCCCACAGGAGATCCGCAACGCCTACGAGTCTGCCCTGGATGCCCAGCAACGATTACTTGTCATGCGTGGGCAACTGGAAAAACTGCAGAGCGAGAAATCCCACCTCGAACGCTTCAAGGCGGCCCTCGAGCGGGCGCGGACGCTCTCTGGTTCGGCTTCCTCTCCCACCTCTCCTGCGGGATCAAAAGGCCCATTGGCGAGTGTCGAGATGCTGGTCAACGCCCAGGAGACCGAGCGTCAGCGCCTCTCGCGTCAGATGCACGATGGTCCTGCACAGGCCCTTTCCAACTTCATTTTGCAGACTGAAATCGCTATGCGGCTGATGGATGTCGATGCCGGACAGGCACGCGACGAACTGAACAGCCTAAAGGCTTCCGCCATGGGCACGTTCCAAAAGGTGAGAAATTTCATCTTCGAACTGCGCCCGATGATGCTGGATGACCTTGGCCTGGCGCCGACCGTCCGCCGCTACGCGGACGCGTTCAAGGAACACGCCGGGCTGGATATCAGCGTAACAATCACGGGTCATGAACGCCGTTTGGAGCCGTACGTCGAGGTGATGCTGTTCCGAGCCATCCAGGAACTGCTGGGGAATGCTGCACGCCACAGCCAGGCCACGCTGGTGAAGGTGACGCTGGACATGGGCGACGACCGCGTACGGGTCAGTGTTGACGACAACGGCAGGGGATTCGACCCGAATTCCATCCAGCAGGGAACCAGTCTTGGGCTTAAGCTGATCCAGGAACGTACCGAAATGCTGGGCGGAAGTTTCGAGATTGACAGCGCGGTCAGCAAAGGTGCCCGGGTGCTGTTCGCAGTCCCTGCCC
>JBAVVF010000702.1:0-2460 GCA_049697155.1 Anaerolineales bacterium | reverse complement strand
GAACTGGGTCGTCGCCTCGGGCCTGTCTGGCGCGAGCACCTCGCCTCCGCGCGCCACGCGGACCGGCCAATACGTGAAGCGATCGGTCGGGTCGTGCGGGCCCACGATCAGTCCGGGGCGAACGATCAGGGCGCGCTCGCCGTAGTTGTCCCGCACGATCTGTTCGCAGACGGCCTTGCGAGGACCGTAGGTCTCGGGATCGTTTTCATCTGTGGATTCGTCCGGCATCTTTGCCAGCGGATAGGATTCATCGATGCCGGTCTTTTTGAAGTCTGCGTACGCTGAAATGGAGGAGATGAAGACGTAGCGGCTGACGCTCCCCGCCAGGCTTTCAGCGGAGAGGCGGACGAGGCGCGGCACATATCCGACAACGTCGATTGCCGCGTCCCAGATGCGGTCTGCGAGTTTGTCGAGGTCTTTTTCGCGGTCGCCGGTTATCTTTTCAACCTGCGGGAACAGGTCCGGGTTCGAGCGGCCGCGATTGAACAAGGTGACTGCATGCCTGCGCGCCAGGGCCGCATCCACCAGATGCCGTCCGACAAAACGTGTGCCGCCGATAATTAGAATTCGCATTTATACCTCTGTCTATGTCGTTGCGAGCCGGAGGCGAAGCAATCTCCCAATCGTCAATAGTTAGTTACTTGTTTCGAGGAGATTGCTTCGTCGTCGCTGCGCTCCTCCTCGCAACGACATGGTTTTATTTCTTCACCCTCGTCAATCGGGCTTCCGTCGCTTTGGCTTCGCCGCCTTCAGGCAGGATGTTGTAAGCCGAGATCAGGAGATGGTCTTCGTCGAGCAGCTCCACTTCTGTGCGCCAGCCCCAGTCGGGCCCGCCGTTGGGATCGGGATAGCTGCCCAGGACAGAAAACCCACTTTCTGTCGGAGAGCCTGTGCAGAACATGATGGCGGTGTTGTTGTGGAACGAGTCCACCCAGCTGACTTCGTAACGGTCCAGGGTTGTGTTGTAGCCAAAGGTGAACAGTCCATGCTGTGCTTCGCCCAGGACCGATCCCTGGTAAAGGTACAATGCGAATCGTCCATCGAGAATGATCTGAATGGTTCCCACGACGGGCGATTCGTCGGCAAGCTTATCGGGTTCCAGCCAGAGCCCGGACAGGCCTGCCCAGCCGCCTGCAAGTTGGGCGAGAAAATGATGGGGGCTCGATCGTTCGAAGGTCATATTTCCGTCCTTTTCATAATCCTAACTACACAAACGTTTGTTTTTGAGCTGATGTTCCGTTTCCGTGGCGGCGAGATCAAAACGGCTGCACTTGCCCGTGATCCAGCCATCCGGTCCGGGGATGCCACCGTCCTCCAGCCAGGGATCGGAATCTGTCCGAAGACTATACATGATTTCAGCAATCAAGCCGCCGTCACCTGACGGAAAGACGGAGATACTCTCCACACGATATTCCCGGATTGTACCTGCGCTAACGTATCCATCCAGGGTCTGGTCGAAGATGGCCTGGGCGACCGGTTCGATGCTGAAGGCCTGGACACTGTTCAGCGGGATGGCTCCGAAAACATCACTGGGTGTGGGGAGCGCTGTTTCGGTGGGAGCCAGCGGCGCGGTTGCCGCGGGCAGTGCAGTCATGGTCGGGGGAAGCGTGGCCGTGACCGTCGGAGCGGCAGGCTGAACTTTGCAGGCAGCTGTAACGAATAGAAGTGCTGCCAGGATAAAACCTTTGTTTTTCATTGTGGGCTCCTTTGAAGGTCACGATCGCTCCTGCATTACGTGGGCTTGAATCCCAAAACGCAAAACGTGGTATCGTCCGGCCTGACGGGTTCGAACGTGAATTCATGGAACACTTGAATGTCCGTGAAGCCTGCTGCCCGGTACAGTGCGCTGGCCTGGGCCTGTGTGTATGAACGCGTGGCCGGCGATTGACTGTGTTCTTCGGAGGCAATCACCTCTCCATCACGGAGGATCTGATAGCGGTCGATCGTGTGCTCAAAATTCGTTGCAGGGTCGAAGCGGGAATATTGCCAGCGGCGGACCGTCGCGCCGTCCTCGGGGCGCAGGGCTTCGCGCGTGGATTCGCTTTCGAGCGGATCGCCTTCCTTCCAGAGCGTCATGAACGGCATGACCAGGACTCCGCCCGGCAGCAAATGTTCATAAAAACAATTCATGGCCAGGGGTGGGAGAGAGGCATCCAATAAAAGCTGGAACGAGCTCGAAGGTACCAGAATCGTCTGATATTTGCGCGGCAGAGAGAGTTGGTGCATCTCCTGCTGATAGACAATTGGCTGCAGGCTCAATTGATCAGCCTTCTCCTGCAGGCGCGCCAGCATGTCGGGGGAGTTGTCAACACCGTCGATGTCGATGCCCTGCTGCATAAAGTCCAGCAGGATGCGCCCGGTCCCGCAGCCGACGTCGAGTGCAGGCTGACCGTACTTTCTGACGACCTCCAGATAGAAAAAACGATCTTCCCAGGTGGATGTGTCGCCGCGGAACAGATC
>JBAVVF010000701.1:0-2040 GCA_049697155.1 Anaerolineales bacterium | reverse complement strand
GGGGCAGGGATCATGGAGCTTACTGAAAACGCACTCTGTAGACTTTCCCCCTGGATGGCCGCGTCGCCGGAAAAGCCGCTGTCCGAGGCGGCCGGCCCGCGGTCCGGCCGTATGTCAAGAACTTCTTCCGAAGCGGCAGACTGTACGGAAGCCGCTTCAGCGGCCAGATCAGATAATGCTGGAGATACATCGAACGCAGTCGGCTCTGAGAAATTCCCACTTTGAGCCTGGAAGGCGGGCAGCGCTGAGGCTGTCTGCGGTGCTGCCGCGGCGGGGATGGCGCCGAAGAGAGTAACAATAAGAATCGAAGCTGCAAACCAGCTAAAGACTTTCTTTGCTTCCATTTGGTTTTCTCCTCTAACAATAAACAAAACTCTTTTTCGGGCTACACCTTTAAATCATCTTTCCCAACCTGGATGAAACACCTCCTTTCTCCCAAAAGTCGCTGGCCTCTCCAGCAGCATGCTTATTGTATAAAAAATCAAGTTGAATTGCAAGCATGGATGCCGTGATCGGGCTGAGAAAAAGGTCATGCCTGTGTTTCGTCAGTCCGAAGTAAAATTATTGGAGAGCACCGTGTAAATCGGTGACAAACCTATGCCAAAACGACGAATTTTCTCCCGTCGACATCCAGCTCGCAGCTTTCGCCTGCCGATCGGATTAATTCTAGTGGCGGCTGCCATTGTTTTATGTATTTTGATCCCCTCTAACCCGATCAGTATTTCCAATCTGACTGTCTCTGACAAGGCCTTGCCCACGGCCCTGGCGACGCACACGCCTCTTCCCAAACCGACCAAGGAGCACATTGGACGTCTGATCTTTACGTGCACCCGCGGGGATTACAACCAGCTGTGCATGATCAACGCCGATGGGACGGGTTACCAGCAGCTTTCGAAACTCGAAGCCCATAGTTACTACCCGGTTTACTCCCCTCTGGGAGGGTCCGTCGTCTATGCTTCGAACCAGAACGGCGGTGTCTTCGATCTGTTCCTGTTCGTCTTTGACGGGGCGCGTCTGCTGCGCCTGACCCAGCAGATTGGCAACGTCATTTCGCCGAGCTTCTCTCCGGATGGCGCGAAGATCCTGTTTGCCAATCGCGCCGCCGAGGGCCCGACCTCGCTCTGGACGGTCGATAGTACCGGCGCAAACCCGGATCTGCTTTATGCGGGTCCCAACACCATCGTCGCCGCAGATTGGGCCCCGGTCGGGAACCGGATCGCCTTTGCCATGGCCGTCGACCAGCCCGACTCGTATGATGTCTTCCTGATGAACGAGGACGGCACGAATGTACGGCAGTTGACACGCGGCCTGCCCGGAATCGGTGGTAGCCTCGACTGGTCGCCGGATGGCAGATTTCTGCTGATTTACGCGGGTCCGCCCGGGGATAAAAACATCTTCCTCATCGACGTGGACGCCCAGACTGCGGCTCAGCTCACGACTGGAGGCAATAACGCGGCCTCTTCCTTCTCTCCGGACGGGCAGTGGATCGCCTTCAATTCGTTGCGTAATAACGATCAGGCTGATATATTTATCATGCGGACGGATGGGACGGATGTGCGACAGGTTACCAATAACCCCGAACCCGATTGGCAGCCGCAATGGGAGCCATAGCAATCCGAATCAGTGCAGTTGAAACACGAAATGGCCGTGTGAACGTAACAATCAGGTGATTTTCACCCATCATCGAAGAGGTATTATGAAGAAGTCAGTTTTCATTCCTGTCATTGTTTTGCTCCTCTCGAGCTGCACTGGGTTACCGTTCGAGATTCCCTTTCTGGGGACGCCCACGCCCGGACAGGCCGATCAGCAATCCCAATTTACCGCCACGCCATTCTCATTGGACCCCACCAGTACGCCTAACCTCTTCGTGCTCAACACCTCCCAGCCTACGTCGACGCCGTCAACCGGGACGCCGCTCGTTACGGATACTCCACTGCCGACTTCCACACCCACCATCCGGGCGACGATCACGCTCGAGCCGATGGATCCCATGCTCTTCACGCCATCGCCCAATTTGTTTCTGATGGTCCGGCGCTCGAC